>JBOGJF010000483.1:0-3479 GCA_050747785.1 Vicinamibacteria bacterium | reverse complement strand
GTCATGCAGAGTCGAGTCTTGCAGATCCTCTCCGGTTTCAGCCTGGGGGCCTCTTCCATTGCCTTGTTCGCGCGCGTGGGTGGCGGGATCTACACCAAGTCCGCCGACGTTGGTGCCGATCTAGTAGGGAAGGTCGAGGCCGGAATTCCGGAAGACGATCCGCGCAACCCCGCGGTCATCGCCGATAACGTGGGGGACAACGTGGGGGACGTCGCGGGCATGGGAGCGGATCTGTTCGAGTCGTACGTGGGCGCCATCATCGGTGGCATGATGCTGGGGTTGGTTTTCGAACAAGAACTGGAAGCGACGGGGACGATGGTCGCGTCTCCTCTGAACTACGTCGTGCTTCCCCTGGTCCTGGCCGGGGTCGGAATCATCTGTTCGATTGCCGGTACGTTCGTGGTACGGACGAGCGAAGGGAAGAACCCGCAGGTGGCCCTGAACGCCGGAACCTTAGGTGCCGGTCTGCTGATGTTGCTCGCGGCCATCCCGGTGACCCGCTCGCTCTGTCCGGAGGTTTGGGTGAATCTTTACTGGGCGATGGTGGTTGGCCTCGCCGTGGGAATCGCCATTGGCTTCATCACCGAGTACTACACGTCGGAGTCGCGGAGCCCCGCCCGTGAAATCGCCGCGGCCTCACAGACCGGGCCCGCCACGAATATCATCGCCGGCCTCGCCCTGGGAATGAAATCGACGGGATGGCCGCTCGCTCTGCTCGCGGGCGCCATCATTGCCACCCACCAGTTGGCCGGTCTCTACGGGATAGCTTTGGCCGGTCTGGGCATGTTGTGCACGGTCGGGATCCAGCTGGCGGTCGATGCCTATGGGCCGATTGCGGACAACGCCGGGGGTGTCGCGGAGATGAGCGGGCTTCCCAAAGAGGTCCGAGGTCGCACGGACAAGCTGGATGCGGTGGGTAACACTACGGCGGCGATCGGCAAGGGTTTCGCCATCGGCTCGGCGGCGCTCGCGGCCATGGCCTTGATGGCGGCCTTCCAGCAACAGGCGAACCTGCAAGCGGATCAGCTTTCCATTTTGAACCCCATCGTGCTCGCCGGTCTATTGCTGGGAGGTATGGTCCCCTTTCTCTTTTCTTCCATGGCCATGAAGGCCGTGGGGGAAGCGGCCTTCGACATGATCGAAGAGGTACGTCGGCAGTTCAGAGAGATCCCGGGGTTGCTGGAGGGAAAGGAGGGGGTTCGGGCCGATTACGCGCGCTGCGTCGACATCGCGACCGCCGCGGCTTTGAAGCGGATGATCGTCCCGGGGTTGATGGCGATCGTGATCCCGGTCGCGGCGGGCTTCGTGGATAAGTATCTTTTGGCGGGCGTGCTGGGAGGAGCGATCGTTTCGGGGGTCCTTCTTGCCATTTTCATGGCCAACGCCGGCGGGGCCTGGGACAACGCCAAGAAACATATCGAAGGTGGTGCGTTCGGTGGGAAAGGCTCGGATCCGCACAAAGCAGCGGTCGTGGGTGACACCGTGGGCGATCCCTTCAAGGACACCGCGGGCCCGAGCATCAACATCCTGCTCAAGCTGATGTCGGTCGTGTCCCTAGTGATTGCCCCACTCATTCGCTAGCGGTACCCACCGGAGCGGCGTTGAGGCCGCGGTCGCTCAGGATAGAGGTGAGGTTGTCGCGGTCGATGTTGCCGCCCGAGACGACGGCGACACTCCTGCCGCGTTTTTCCCTAGGCATGGCTAGAGCCGCCGCCACCGGGAGAGCCCCCGCTCCCTCTGCGACGATCTTGTCTTCGAGCGCGAGACGCCGAATGGCTCGCTTCACGTCGTCCTCGGAGACCAGGACCACGTCATCGACAAGCTCGCGCAACAGCGGGTACATCTCCTCGGTTATGTAGGGAACCGCGACTCCGTCACAAATCGTGTGGCACTCGACCGATTCCGGTCTACCGGCCTCGAAGCTCGCGTGAAGCGATGGGCAACCCTCGGGCTCGACGGCGATGACTTTCACCGCCGGTCGGATCGCCTTGACCGCGCTGGCCACTCCGGCGATGAGCCCGCCCCCACCCACCGAGACGAAGACCGTATCCACGTCGGGGCAATCGGCCATGATCTCGAGACCGATGCTCCCGTGTCCGGTCCTTACGTTTCGATCGGTCCACGGGTGAATAAAAGTGTAGGGCTCCGACTCCCAACCGTGCTCGCGGAGATAACGGAAGAGCTCCTGGACCGGGACCAGAACGGGTGTCGCGCCGTACGCGCGCACCGCTGCGACCTTCGTGCGCGGTGCGGTGTCGGGCATCAGGCTTCGCGCCGATACCCCGAAGTGCCGGGCGGCCCAGGCGAGGGCCAGAGCCGTTTTGCCCGCGCTCACCGTACTCAGCCCGCATCGTCTTTCTTGATCGCCGAGGCAGACGACGGCGTTGTAGATCCCGCGCAGCTTGAACGATCCGACCGCCTGATGTACCTCCGGCTTCAGAAGGATGTCGAGATCGTTCCCGTCGGCTCGGAGGGGAACCAGTGGCGTCTGGATGACGACGTCTCGGATCCGTTCTGTCGCCTCTCGAAGCTCTTCGAGAGAGGGTCTGGTGACCGATCGCATGGGGCGGTCAGTATGAAGCAGCGGCGGGCTCCCGTCCAATCGACCGCGCTACACTGACTCGCGGGTCCTTCCGATGATGCGACTTCTTGATCTAGTCGAAACCTCGCGGCGGGTCTCGGAGGCCAGCGGCCGGCTCGAGAAGATTGGGCTGCTGGCGTACACGTTGAACAGACTCGAGCCCGATGAAATGGTCCCCGCCGTCTTCTTCCTTTCCGGAGAGCTCCGGCAGGGTCGCATCGGTATCGGATTCTCGGCGTTACGAAAGGCGACGCCTCCAGGGTACGCCGAGACGCCGGGTTTGACCCTCCTTGAAGTCGATGCTGCCTTCCAGGCGATCGCCGGGGCCGCCGGCCGGGGCTCGGGGGGAGATCGTGCTCTTGTTCTCTATCGGCTGCTCTCCCGGGCCACCGCCGAGGAACAGGCGTTTCTCACGCGCCTGATCATGGGCGAGCTGCGGCAGGGAGCCCTACAAGGGGTTATGAGCGAGGCGATCGCGAAGGCCGCCTCGGCTCCGGCTGGGCGCGTGCGTAGCGCGCTCATGCTCTCGGGAGATCTCGGCGCGGTCGCACGAGCCGCACTGACCGCGGGTGAAGCCGGGCTCGCTCGCTTCGATGTGCGACTCTTTCACCCGATCCACCCGATGTTGGCGCAGACGGCGGACAACGTAGCAGAGGCTCTGTCGTCGTTGGGAGCCGCCGCATTGGAGTACAAACTGGATGGTGCCCGAGTCCAGGTTCACAAGGAAGGAGAGGACGTCCGGGTGTTCACGCGCCGGCTCAACGATGTCACGGCGGCGGTACCCGAGATCGTCGAAACGATGCGCGGCCTCGCGGTGGGACGGATCATTCTGGACGGCGAGACACTCGCCCTGCGTGACGACGGCAGGCCCCAGCCGTTTCAGATCACGATGCGCCGC
>JBOGJF010000482.1:0-5442 GCA_050747785.1 Vicinamibacteria bacterium | reverse complement strand
CATCAGCTCCGGATTCTCCCAAGGGCCGCGCGCTGGCAACCAGGGATACCACACAAAGCTGAGAAAGAACGCGATCATCGTAGAGGTGATGGCGGTCTCGAACCCCGGACCAGGCTGACGGGTCGTTCCTTTCGGGCCGAACCACGCAAGGGTCACTCCGCCGATGACGATGATGTAGTACGAGAAGTAGAAGGCATGGACGATCTCGTCTTGAGGCAGACCCACCCAGCTCGACATGATGAGTGCTGGGAGCTCACCAAAGAGCCACCGGTCGGCGGCATAGAGCTTCGGCTCGAACCAGTAGGGTGCAGACGGCGCCATCGCGTTCACGGTTTGCTGGACTTCCTCGAAATAGAGGATCACCAGCAGCAGGGGGTAGGAGTAGCGAAGAAACCGGGCGCCTCCTCTCAGAATGTATCGCCACAGCGGGTCGTCGGTGGCCGTTTCCCAGGGGGCTCCCCGCGGAGGAAGGATGAGCACCAACAAGACCACCACGGCGTGAAGCACGAGGATGGGCAACGGTTGGGGGATGTTTCGATAACAGGCGACCACCAGAAGAGCGGTAAGAACCGTGTAGCCGATCACGGCCCCGTCCAGAAGCGCCCATGGACGAGGTCCTTCGCGTCTAAGCCAGCGAGACACCACCTTTAGAACGTCCAACCCAGTGACGTACTGACGTTGGAGTTCTTCCCCCGACAATCGAATCGTGGATACGTAGCCGGATTGCGCCCGGCTCGACGTGGTATTCTACAGCGGTTCCCAGAGCCGGCGGGTATGGCATCACGAAGCGACCCCCAACCCCTCAGAGGCCGCACCGACTTCCTCATCGCTGGTTCGCGGTAATCACGGGGGTGGCGCGGTCGTGCCCACCCTCTTTACTCGACGCCCTATCTGCACTAGCCCATTCGATTCAAGTTCAGGCAGCGGCTCGCCGTTCTAGCCGCACGGATAGTGTCCTATCTTTTCGGTTAGGACGTTCACCACGGGTGACGCGCTCTTGCGGGTCTTTCCTTCCGTACCAACGAGGGAACCCTCACAAAATCAAGGATTTGGCTTGGGTTCGCACTTCTCTTCGCAACACTCGAATGGATGGAACACGCGTTGCAAATAAGCGGCCGGTGAGCGAACGTGTGGCAGGAGGGCCTCGAATGGATCCATTGGTTCTGGCCAACATCGCCGACCGCCCAACGAGAGCGGCGGCGAGCGTCTTTGGCGTGGCGATCGGAATCGTTCTCATCGTTGTGACGTCGGGGCTCGTTCGCGGCATGCTGGGGAGCACCGCCAAGCGCGAGGGCGCGGTGGGTGCCGAGCTTCTCTTCCAGCCACCGGGCAGCCTGGGAGCCGGCCTCACGACGACGCCCTTGTCGCTACCCGTCGCGTATGCAGGGGCCCTCGCGCAGCTCGATGGCGTCCGAGCGACGACCCCGGTAGGTCGCTACGTTCGTGGCGGCGCGGGCGGGCTCGGCTTCGAGCTCGTCGAGGGGATCGAGTTCGAGCCCAGGTCGGGGTACGAGAGTTATGCGGCGATCACCGGAATGAGCGTCGTCGAGGGACGGGCGCCGGTAGGCGGTCGTGAGATGGTGATCGATCGCCAGCGTGCCGCGGACGGTGGAGCGAGCGTCGGCTCGAGCGTCGAGCTCTTTGGCCGCCATTTCACCGTGGTTGGCATATTCGAGCCGGAAGTCGGCGCCCGGATCAAGCTTCCTCTCGCTTCTCTACAGGAGCTGCTCGGCACCGAGGGGAAGTGCTCTTCGGTGTTGATCAAGACTTCATCACCCGAAGAGCAAGAAGCCGTCGCGGCGCGAGTGGATGAGGCCTTTCCGGGAAACCAGATCATCTACACCAGGGACATCCCTTCTTTCGTCGCTAAGGGCATGCCCAGCCTCAACGTCTTTCTGGACGTCGTGATGGGCCTCGCCACCGCGATCAGCGGCTTGGTGGTTCTTCTCGCGATGTACACCGCGGTCTCGGCCCGAACCCGCGAGATTGGAATACTGAAATCGTTGGGCGCGTCGCGCCGCTTCATCGTGACCATCATCGAGAAGGAAGCGCTGACCATCAGCACGCTCGGAATCGTGGTGGGTCTTGTCCTTTCGCTGGCGGTGGGGGCGTCTATTTCCCACTGGACGCCGCTCGTCGTGGAGCTCGATCCCCTCGCGGCCATCAAAGCGGGGTGGGTGGTGTTAGTGATCGGGGCGTTGGGGGCCCTTTATCCCTCGCTACAAGCGGCAGAGCAGGACGCGGTGGAGGCGCTTTCTCATGAGTAGACAGGCTCAGGTCGAGATTCCGGCGGCGATGGCGGCCGACAAGCCAACGTCGCCTGCCATCGAGAGCCAACCACCCGTCCTCGAGGCCATCGGGCTCGACATGAGCTACCGGATGGGAAGCGTCACCGTGCCCGCGCTGCGAGGCGTCGACCTGGAGGTTCTCGAGGGAGAGTTCCTATCCATCACCGGAAGCTCGGGGTCGGGAAAGTCGACGCTACTTCACATCATCGGGGGGCTTCTGTCTCCCACTGGAGGGAAGATCTTCGTTCGCGGAGAGGAGATGACGTCTTTGAACGAGACGTCTTTGAACGACTCGCGAAGGACCGAGCTGAGGCGCCGGGAGATCGGGTTCGTCTTCCAGCGGTTCAATCTCTTTCCGACACTGAGCGTCGAGGAGAATCTCAGGCTGGCCGAGAGAATCCACAACGGGGGAAGTCCGCGGCATGCTGGGAACGCGGCCCTTCGCGCGGAGTTGTTGAGGCTTCTCGGTCTCGAGGGAAAGATCGCGCGCAAACCCCGTGAGCTCTCGGGGGGCGAGCAGCAGAGGGTCGCTCTCGCACGCGCGGTCATCAACCGTCCGGCAATCGTCCTGGCCGATGAGCCCACCGGAAATCTGGATTCGTCGAGCTCGGAGCTCGTGCTGGGCTTGCTCAAGAAGTTGAATCGGGAGCTCGGGCAGACGATCGTGATGATCACGCATGACCCAGACGCGGCGGCCTATTCCATGAGAACGATTCACATGAGAGACGGCCGAATCGACCGCGACACGCGGCTCCAGTGAGTTGCGGTATTCACCGCCCGAGGGGAGACAACCTTGGCAAGGAAGGGAGAGAATCTGAATGAAGAGGAACAACCTGATTATCCTGTTGGCGGCTTCGCTGATGGCGGCTTGTGACGGCGCGACGTCGACGACTGATTTATCCGGGGTCGAAGGCGTGTGGGGCCTGGAGGCCTTCCAGTTGGACAACGGGAGCGTGCAGGATGTGCCCGATGCGCAAACCTTCACGCTCGGCTTCGAGGCGGCTGGAAGCGTTCACGCGCAAGTCGACTGCAATAGCTGCAGTGGGTCCTATGAGGTCGACGGTAACTCGATCAAGCTGGGTCTACTCGCCTGCACGCGCGTCGCTTGTCCGGCCGGCTCGTTGGATCATCAGTTCCATACCGCGCTCGGGAGCGCGGCCGCGTTCATGCGCGCCGGATCGGAGCTCTCCATTCGTTACGCCGGGGGGACGATGAGCTTCCAACTCCGTTAGACGGATCCGCAATCCCAGGCGCGGTCTCGCCGAAGTCCCTTGGTGTCGAGTCGGACGAAGGCGGACACGCACTAATGCAGACATTAGTTCCGGAGGATCGGTAGGACGAGAGGAGGAGTTAGGACGAAATCGAGAGCGTTCATTTCCGCCACCGCCATTTCGATGGTGGCATGAAGAGTGGGGTCGACCGAGATGACGAAAGGCAACCGTTCCCGCTCGGTCCAACTCTCTTGCAGTACGGAATCGATGTTGATCTCGTGGTTGGCCAGGATCTGAGCGAGACGGGCAATGATTCCCGGACGGTCCTCGACGAAGAAACGGAGATAAAAGGGAAGGCGATCGCGAGGCGCGTAGTCCTGCGCATCGGCCGAGGAGCCGGGGTCCTCTGCCCGAGGCGCGGTAAACACGGTCTCGCCCTGCGACCAGCGCGCGGCGTTCAAGATGTCGCCCACAACTGACACCGCGGTCGGATTGCCGCCGGCGCCGGGCCCGCTGAAGAGCGTAGCGCCGAGGCGTGCGCCGGTGATTTCGACCGCGTTCAAGACCCCCGATATCGTCGACAAGGTCAGGCGGTCATCGACCAGACAAGGACTGACCCACATCGATATCGGTCCATCCCTTCGTTGCGCCACCCCCAGCATGCGTAGGCTCGCACCCAGCCGCTTGGCGTAGAGGAAATCCACCCGGTCCAGCTCCGTAATGCCGCGCATCGCCAATTGATCCGGTCGCGCCCAGCGGCCGAAGGCGAGGGCGGCGAGGATGACGAGCTTGTCCGCGGTGTCCCGACCCGAGACGTCGAGCATCGGGTCGGCCTCGGCAAAACCGAGCGCCTGAGCTTCGGCGAGAACGTCCGCCTGCTCCCTTCGGCTTTCGGCCATCTCGGAGAGAATGAAATTGCAGGTCCCATTCAGTATGCCGCGGATGGAGACGATGCGATCGGCGAGGAGAGACCGACGGAGGGTGCGGAGTATGGGAATGCCGCCGGCCACCGAGCCTTCGAAGCCTAGATAGGCCCGGTTGCTCTCGGCGAGCGCGAGGTAGGAGGCACCGTGGGCCGCCATCAACTGCTTGTTCGCCGTCACGACCGCCCGTTTCCGGCCGAGGCAGTCACGTATGATCCGGTCGGCGGGCTGCTCTCCGCCGATGAGCTCGACGACGATGTCGGCCGGGTTTGCGAGAAACTCTTCTACGGAGTCGGTGAGCCGGGCGCTCGGGGGAAGCCAGGAGATCTCCTTCGTCTTGTGGCTGCGATCGAAAACCGTCGTCAGATCCAACTCGGTTCCTATTTGCCGATGCAATCGGGCGCTATCTTCCTGTAGGAGTCGGATCACCGAGTGACCGACTGTTCCCAGACCGGCTACGGCGACACGGAGCCGTCGTGGCGGGCTCTCAGGCTGGGTCGGCAACGCGCTTCCTCTCGAGGTTGGCGAGATCGAACTCGCGGTGAATGGCCCGCACCGCATCGGGAAGCCGGTCGCGCGCGATGACGCAGGCGATGCGGACTTCCGAGCTGCTGATGAGCTCGATGTTGATTCCCTCTCGCGCCAACGCTTGGAACATGCGACCCGCGACGCCGGGCGTGCTGGCGATGCCTGAGCCGATGATCGAGACCTTGGCTACGTTGGCGTCGACCAGTACGTCGGTCGAGCCGACCTCTCGCGCAACTTTTCGCAACAGCTCGGCGGACCGCTCGGCGTCCTCCTCACCCACGATGAGCGATACGTCGTTCGTCGAATCGTCGTGTCGGATCCCCTGGATGATCAGGCGGATGTTGACCCCGATATCGGCCAGGGCAGTGGATATTTTGGCGGCCACGCCGGGAACATCCTTGACCTTTGTCAGCGCGAGTCGAGCAATCTTGGGATCTCCGGTGACACCGGTTATCGCTACTTTCTCCAACTCTTCCTCCTTGACCACCGTGG
>JBOGJF010000481.1:0-2142 GCA_050747785.1 Vicinamibacteria bacterium | reverse complement strand
ACCGCTCTGGCGGTTACCGATCACGACACGGTGGACGGCATCGATGCGGCGCGCGAAGAGGCAGCTTGCCATTCCGACCGCGGTCCCGAGATTATTGCCGGCATCGAGGTGAGCGCCAACTACGAAGATGCTTCGGTGCACGTCTTGGGGTTATTCGTGCGCCACCGCGAACCGTGGCTGTTGGATTTCTTCGCCGCCGCGCGCGAGAGGAGGATCGAGCGCACCCATCGCATACTCGCGAAGCTCGACGCCGTGGGTGTTCACGTCGAAGCGGAGGACGTTTTCGCCAAGTCGACGCATGGCACGGTGGGGCGCCCTCACGTGGCGGAGGTCCTTGTCGACCGCGGCGTGGTGAGCTCTTTCGTGGAGGCATTCGACCGCTACCTGGGGCATGGCGCCCCGGCCTATGTTGGGTACGAGAAGGTTACACTGCGTGATGCCACGGACCTGATCACGCGGGCGGGCGGTGTGGCGTCGCTCGCGCATCCGGGCTTGCTGAAACGTGACGAGCTCATCCCGAAGATGCTCGCGGATGGGCTACAGGCCATCGAAGCGCATCACCCCGATCACCCGCCCGATCTCGCGACACGTTATCTGCAAATGGCCGCACGTCTCGGCCTGCTGGTTACCGGTGGATCGGATTTCCATACCGTGGACGGTCCGGGCCCGACCCGTCTGGGCTGTCGCGAGCTGACCACCGAGGCGTTCGAAAAGATTCGCGAAACGGCTAGACCTTAGTCTGCATTACTGCCGTGTCCGCCTTCGTCGGTCTCGAAACCAAGAGACTTCGGCGGACCAGCCGAAGCTTTCAGCGAAGGCTGGGGCCCGCCGCCTGGCTAGGTCCGGTCACAGCAACCACGCAATTTGGCGGCCAACAGGTCTGACTCAACTGATCTCAATCCGGGCCTCACTCCTCGTTCGGCCTGGGCCTCCGCTCGACACGCGTCATCCATCACTAGCCCGGGGCCCCACCCCAGGCTCGTTGCTCCGGCGACTTCGCGCCTCCGCAACGGCTGACGGCTCCGCGGCCGGCGGTCGCGCAGGCGGACTCGTTCTTCACCAGCCTGCTAGGCTCTAGCTCGGCCCCTCCAGCTCCACGAATACTTCGTCTCCGTCGATTCGCGTGCGATAGGTACGAACCTTGGAAAGAGGGTTGACCGGTGAGCACCCGTTTCTCAGATCGAACTGCCACATGTGCCAGGGGCAGGTCACGACACCTTCTCGAACGAAACCCTCGTGAAGCGGGCCACCGCGATGAGGGCACGTTTCATCGAGGGCGAAGAATTCTCCGCTATCCCTGAAAATAGCGAGACGCTTTCCCCCGATGTCGACGACGATTCCGTTCCCTTCGGGGACGTCTCTAGTCGAGGCGACGCGAAACTCAGCCATCGCGGTCAGGAAGAGAACGTTCTCTCGAGGGCGGCCCGCGAAGCCGTGAGCGTCTCGTCGATGTCCCGACCGGTATGGGCGGTCGAGACGAAAAGAGCTTCGAATTGGGAGGGGGCCAGATAGATACCGCGCCCCAGCATCTCGCGACAGAACGCCGCGTGTTGTTTCGTCTGGGAGCGCGTTGCGTCTCGGAAGCTCTTGACTTCGCCCTCGGTGAAGAAGACAGTCATCATCGAGCCCACGCGGTTGATCGTGAGTCCGAGCCCGATCTCATCCAGGATCTCCCGAAATCCCGATTCGAATCTCGACGCGGTTTCTTCCAGACGGGTCCACGGCTTCTCCTCTTCGAGGAGATCGAGCTGGGCGAGCCCGGCGCTCATCGCCAGAGGATTCCCCGACAGCGTACCGGCCTGATAGACAGGACCCGCGGGCGCGAGCTGTTCCATCACCTCGCGACGCCCCCCGTAGGCCGCGGCCGGCAGCCCCCCGCCCACGATCTTCCCCAACACGGTGAGATCGGGCCGCACTCCGAAACGCTCCTGGGCCCCGCCCCTTGCGAGGCGAAAGCCGGTAATCACTTCGTCGAACACGAGCAAGGCTCCGTGTTTCGTGCAAAGGTCTCGCAATCCTTGGAGGAAGGACGGGAGCGGAGGCACGACGCCCATGTTACCGGCCACGGGCTCCACGATGAGCGCGGCGACGCGAGTCGGATGCGCCTCGAACAGGCGGGCGACCGACTCCAGATCGTTGTAG
>JBOGJF010000480.1:0-7562 GCA_050747785.1 Vicinamibacteria bacterium | reverse complement strand
TTGATCCGCGTGCCGCAGACCTTGTGAATCTGGTTGAAAGAGAGCGACTCCGAACGAGCGGCGGGGTACATTCGAACCGGGACGTTGACCAATGACAGTTTGAGGAATCCTTTCCATGTGGGTCTCACCATCAACCCCCTTTTGCGAGCTTCCCAAGAAGTGACGCTGCCGCGTCGTGCACCTTGGCGATGACCCGAAGCGGCGAGCGCGAAGCCAGTGTAGAAGCGTGGAAGAGTTGCTGTCAACGACAAGCCGGCGGTCTCCGCGATGAGTGCCGTTCCAACTCGTTCCGGTCATGACTATCAAGTTATCCAGTGAGTCAGTACCCACGAAGGCATAGGCGCACGGTCGGCCCCCCAACGATGGCCCATTCAGTTGGAACGGCACGGAGGTCGACGCTCGACCGTTCTCCCGGTACGGACGCAAGAAATGCAGAGATAAGAACGAGTCTCCTTCGAAGGATCTCTTAAGGAATAAGCGGGGAAGAGACGCAATTTGACGCGTTCATTGCGGTGCGCTATTTTAGTAAGAGTGCAAACAATGCAGGTCGAGGAACGATCCCGCCATAGGAAAAACGCGAGCCCTCAAGTAGCTCGTATCGAACGGTTTCTTCTTGGCCGCGGGCCGGGGAGCTGGTGAGACCATGCTTCGCGGAGAGGCCATTCTCGTCATCGAGCCCGAGCCCAAGGCGCGCAAGGCCATCGTGGGCGCATTGACGCCGCGGGGGCTCGCCGTCGACGCCCCCGACCAGATTGCAGATGTGGTCGAGCATGCGGCGAGCAAGGGGCACGGATTGGTGATCCTGGATCTCGGCGTACTCGGAGAGCGATGGGCCGACCGCCTCGCCAACCTGAAGCAGCAATCTCCCCAAATCGAAATCATCGTCACTGCCTCGCACGGTTCCATCGAATCCGCAGTCGAGGCGATGCGGGAAGGCGCCTATGACTATCTCCTGAAGCCTCTCGATCTGGGGCGCCTCTTGGTCCTGGTGGAACGGGCACTCGAGAAGCGAAGGCTAAGAGAGGAGAATCGCGATCTTCGTCAGAGACTCTCTCTGAAGGACGAGTATGGCAAGGTCGTGGGGAAGAGCCGCCTCATCAGCGAAGTCTACGAGGTCGCATCTCAGGTGGCGGCGACCAATGCCACGGTGCTTCTCACCGGGGAGAGCGGAACCGGAAAAGAGCTCGTGGCCAAGGCCATTCACAAGCGCAGCGATCGGCGGGATGGCGCTTTCATTTCCATCAACTGCGGGGCCTTGCCGGAGGGGTTACTGGAGAGCGAGCTCTTTGGGTTCGAACGCGGTGCGTTCACCGGCGCGGTGGAGGCGAAGGCGGGGAAGATCGAGCTCGCCCACGGTAGCACGTTGCTCCTGGACGAAGTGGGTGAGATGAGCGCCAAGACCCAGGTGGACTTTCTCCGAGTTCTTCAGGAGAAGGAAGTGCAACGGCTGGGAAGCGACAAGCTGACGCGGGTCGACGTCCGCATCATCGCCGCGACGAACAAGGAGCTCATGGAGGAGGTGAAGGCGGGTAGATTTCGCCAGGATCTCTACTACCGTCTGGCGGTCGTGCCGATCCACCTGCCCTCTCTGCGGGATCGTCGGGAGGATATCCCCCTCCTTGCCAATGGCTTTCTCAGGGAGTTCGCGCAGATGAATGGCAAGCGGGTCAAGAAGATGACCCGGGAAGCGCTCGAGATTCTCATGCACTACAGCTGGCCGGGCAACATCCGGGAGCTCAGGAACGTGATCGAGCGCGTGACGGTAACGGTCGACGCGGCCAGCATTCAGCCCGAGCACTTGCCCCCGGAGTTGGTTATCGCGGATGGAAATTCGGGAGAAGTGCACGTTCCTCTGGGGACTCCGCTGCGAAAGGTCGAAGAAATGATGATCCGAAAGACGCTGGAGGAGGTCACCGACCACCGACAGAAGGCGGCGAGGATCCTGGGCATCAGCCCGCGCGCCCTCCACTACAAGATCGCCCGTTACGGCGTTTCTCGCAAGCGCGAACGACCCACCAACCGGGAGTCGAGGGCTCGACGGACATGAAGGCCTTGTTGCCGCTCCGGGATGGGGCTTGTTATGCTGAGGCAGGAACGCTTCGTTACTGCCCCGAACGGGCTCCCGCGGTTCGTGCGAGCCAAAACGCGCGGCGAGAATGGGCGCTCACGATCTGTGCTTCAATAGGTCTAAGTGATTTGGTATCATAACCTAATGCGTCGCTAGAGTCAGCGTGGGGAGTTCGAGGATGTCCACAGAAGCGCTAGTTCGCGAGAAGCGAGAGCAGCAAGTCCAACCCGAGGCGGTCGTCAACGACTTCTCTATCCAGGTGGCCACCATCAACGGCTCCGGTAGCCAGTCCTCCAACAACGTCCTGATGCGTTCCATTTTCCAGATGGGTGTTCCGGTCAGTGGCAAGAATCTATTCCCCTCCAACATTGCCGGCCTCCCGACGTGGTTCACGATAAGAGCCAGCAAGCACGGTTATATCGCCCGCCGGAAGGAGATCGACTTACTGGTGGCGATGAATCCCCAGACCGCGCGTGAAGATGTTCTGAGTCTAGAAGCGGGCGCCGCAGTGCTCTACGAAGAGTCCTTGAAGCTCGAAGGTTTGCGGAAGGATCTGGTTTTCTATCCCGTTCCTTTTGCCGAGCTGGCCAAGGAAGTTACGCCGGAAATCAAGCTCCGCAAGCTGTTGGCGAACATGATCTACGTGGGTGTGGTCGGACAGCTCCTCGCGATCGACAGGGAAGAAATCAACAAGGCGGTGACCAAACAATTCCTGTCGAAGGCCAAGGCGATCGATCTCAATCAAAAGGCCGTCGCCCTGGGCTTCGAATACGCCGAGCAGTCGCTCACCAAGTCCGATCCTCTTCGCGTGGAACGGATGGACAAGACCCAAGGCAAGGTGCTGATCGATGGCAACGCGGCGGCCGCGCTGGGAGCGATGTTCGGTGGGGTCACCGTCGTCACCTGGTATCCCATCACGCCCTCGTCCAGCCTGTGCGAGCAGCTGATCGATTACATGAAGGAGTACCGGATCGACCGAGAGACCGGCAAGGCCACCTTCGCCATCGTGCAGGCGGAGGACGAGCTGGCGGCCATCGGGATGGCCCTGGGAGCGGGGTGGGCGGGTGCCCGGTCCATGACGTCGACCAGCGGTCCCGGCATCTCCTTGATGGCCGAGTTCACGGGTCTTGGCTACTACGCCGAGATCCCCGCCGTCATCTGGAACATCCAGCGGGTCGGCCCCTCGACCGGTTTGCCCACCCGAACGGCCCAGGGGGATGTCCTCTTCAGCCACTTGCTCTCGCACGGCGACACCAAGCACATCTGTCTCATCCCGGCGTCCGTGGAGGAGTGCTTCGAGTTCGGCATGGAAGCATTCAATTTGTCGGAGCGCTTTCAGACCCCCGTGTTCGTCCTCTCCGACCTCGACCTCGGGATGAACTACTGGATGGCGGATCCATTTCCGTATCCGGAGAAACCCTTCGATCGCGGAAAAGTCCTCACCGCCGAGGATCTGGAGAAGCTCGGGAGCTTCGGGCGCTATCGTGACGTGGACGGGGATGGCATTCCCTATCGGACGCTGCCCGGAACCGATCACCCGGCGGCGGCCTACTTCACCCGTGGGAGCGGTCACGGCGAGGCGGCCGAGTACACGGAACGGCCCGACGACTACAAGAACAACATGGATCGACTGGCCCGAAAGTTCGAAACGGCCCGCCAGTACGTCCCATCGGCAGTGCTCGTGGACGAGCCGGACACCGAGGTGGGCTTGATCGCCTATGGCAGCTCCCATTGGGCGGTGGCCGAAGCGCGCGATCAATTGAGACTGGAGAAGAACCTGAGGACTCGGTATCTCCGCTTGCGCGCGCTGCCCTTCACCGAGGATTTGCATTCCTTCGTTCGCTCCTGCAATCGAGTCTACGTGGTCGAGCAGAATCGGGACGCCCAGATGGCGCAGCTGATTCGAATCGAGCTATCCGCAGAGCCCGGGCAGCAGGACAAGATTCAGAGCGTGCTTCACTACAATGGCCTTCCCATCGATGCGCGCTCCGTGTTTGATGAGATCGTGGCCGTCGAGAGCAGAGAAGACACTCATCCAGAGGCAAGAAAGACTTCCCGTAAGAGCTAGGAGTTTCGATGTCCACCGTGAAAGAGACGCCAGTACCTCCCAAGAAAGTCAATCGAATTGGCTTGGCACTCGTCGATTACAAGGGTAAACCGTCGACTCTCTGTGACGGTTGCGGTCACGATGCGATCAGCAGCCAGTTGATGAAGGCGTTCTACGAGCTGGGAATCCCGCCTCACCAGGTTGCCAAGCTCTCCGGCATCGGTTGTTCCTCCAAGACCCCAGCGTACTTTTTGGGTAAGAGCCATGGCTTCAATGGAGTCCACGGGCGCATGCCTTCCCTGGCCGCGGGAACCGTACTCGCGAATCGTAGTCTGCGGGCGGTGGGAGTCTCCGGGGACGGCGACACCGCCTCCATCGGCATCGGACAGTTCGTGCACCTTTTGCGCAGAAACCTCCCCATGGTCTACATCGTCGAGAACAACGGCGTCTACGGCCTGACCAAGGGTCAGTTCTCCGCCACCGCGGACCTCGGCTCTCGATTGAAGACCGGAGTGGTCAATGATTTGCCGCCCATCGATCTCTGCAACCTGGCCGTCGATCTGGGGGCTACCTATGTCGCTCGCTCCTTCGCGGGAGATCCGAAGCAACTCGTCGCCCTTTTCGAGGGAGCCCTCTCTCACAAGGGCACGGCGGTCTTGGACATCATCAGTCCGTGCGTGACGTTCAACAATCACCCCGGCTCCACCAAGAGCTATACCTGGGGGAAAGAGCACCAGGAGCTGTTGCACGAGGTGGGCTTCGTTCCCTATTTCGAGCAGATACAGGTCGACTACGAGCAGGGGACGGCTCTGGAAGTCTCGCTCCACGACGGGTCTCGCATCGTGCTGAAAAAAATCGAGCGAGAGTACGATCCCACGAATAAGAAAGCCGCCTTGGATCTCCTGCGTGAGGCAAAAGACAAGAACGAGTTCATCACCGGATTGATCTACATCGAACCTGAGCGGGAGAATTTTCTGGAGCTACTCGACCTCGTGGACGAGCCTCTCGCGCTGCTTCCCATGGAGAAAGTGCGACCTCCCAAGGAAGCGTTGGACGAGGTCATGGAACGGCTGCGCTGACTTCATGTCGAAGATTCAGGAAGCGGATGTTTTGGAGAAGCTCAAGGCGGTTCAGGATCCGGAGCTCCGTCGTGACATCGTGTCACTCGGGTTCGTGAAGAACATCCGGATCTGCGCTCCTATCGTTAGCTTCGACATCGAGCGTACGTCCCCGGCGAGCATGGTCAGCGATCGGCTGAGAGCGGAGGCGAGGGCCGCCGTCGCGTCGCTTCCCGGAGTGGAGGAAGTCAACGTTCAGGTGTCCTCGGCCGCCCGAGCCACTCGGGCCTCTGGGATTCAGAGCATGATCGCGGTCGCATCGGGCAAGGGCGGCGTCGGGAAATCCACCGTCGCCGCGAACCTGGCGGTGGCGCTCCGGCAAACCGGAGCCAGCGTGGGACTCTGTGACGCCGACGTCTATGGACCTTCGCAGGGAACGATGTTCGGCGTGGACGAGCGGCCGGAGGCGGACGAGCAACGACGATTGATCCCGGTCGAGGCGCACGGCGTCAAACTCATGTCGATGGGGCTCCTGACCACGAAGGAGACGCCCGTCATATGGCGCGGTCCTATGGCGACGAAGCTGATCCAACAGTTCATGGCGGGTGTGGCCTGGGGTGAGCTCGACTATTTGATCATCGACCTCCCACCGGGAACGGGTGACGTGCAGCTCACGCTCACGCAGAGTGTTCCCCTGACCGGAGCGGTGATCGTAACGACGCCCCAGGATGTCGCGCGCTCCATTGCCGAGAAGGGACTGCGCATGTTCGAGCCGGTTCAGGTTCCGGTGCTGGGGGTCATCGAGAACATGAGCTATTTCGAGTGTCCTCACTGCCACGATCGCACGCATATTTTCAGCCAGGGAGGTGGACACCGGATCGCAGCCGAGCTGGGCCTCCCGTTCCTAGGGGAGATCCCCATCGAAGCGGAGGTCGTGGCGGCCGGTGACGAAGGGCGGCCCATCGTGATTCGCAACCCGGATTCCGCCGCGGCTCGGGCCTATTTCGAGATCGCCAAGCGTGTGGCCACGGCGGTATCGGTCGTAAACTACGAGAGCGGCAGCTCCATGAAGCCGCGGGAGGTCAGCGAAGGCGACGGAAAGCTGCGTATCGTGTGGGCCGATGGCCACGACTCGCGATACTCTTTCGAACTCCTGCGCAACAACTGCCCCTGCGCGCTGTGCGTCGATGAATGGACCGGCAAGCGTAGGCACCTGATGCTGCTCCTGCCGCCCGGATTCCGGGCTCTCGACGTCAAGCCGGTGGGCAACTATGCGATCAAGATTGCTTGGTCCGATGGTCACGACTCGGGGATATACAGCTTCAGCACGCTGCGGGAGCTCTGTCCCTGCGAGATCTGCAGGGCGAGCGAGTGAGTCGACGTAAGGGGACGACTTGCACAGGGGCCCACGCTTCGCTACTATGATCAGGCTCCTGGAGATGAGAAATGGCAAGAGTCTGTGAGATCTGCGGTAAGGGACCCCGTAGCGGCCATAACGTGAGCCACGCCCACAACCTGACGAAGAGGCGGTGGCTTCCGAATCTACAGAGGGTTCACGCGATCGTCGACGGTGTCCGCAAGCGAATCCGCGTCTGCACCCGATGCATCCGCTCTGGCAAGGTCGTCAAGGCCGCGTAGCAGATCCCCGCAATCCCCTTAATCCACCGCGGCAATCACGTCGATCTCGATCCGCGCATCCTTGGGTAGACGTGCCGCCTGGATCGCGGACCGCGCGGGTGGCGTGCCCTTGAAGTAACTGCCATAGACCTCGTTCATGGCCGGGAAGTCCGCCATGTCCGCCAGGTAGATCGTCGTTTTCACCACGTGTTCGGGACCGAGGCCAGCCTCCTCCAGAACCGCCATGACGTTGTCCATGGCGCGCCGCGTCTGCGCGACGATGTCTCCTTCGATCAGTCGACCGTTCGCCGGGTCGAGTGGGATCTGGCCGGCGAGGAAGACGAGCCTACCCGTCTGGATCGCCTGGCTGTACGGTCCGATGGGCTCCGGGGCCCTCCTGGTGAGGAACGCTTTCTTTCCCATGACCACTCCGTTTTGAATGGACGGCCGTTGGCTGCCCTTAATGATGCGCATGTCGGGCGATGTCCAACACGCCCTGTACCGAACGTATCGATCGGGTGATGCGCTCGAGGTGTTTCAGGTTGTTGATGGAGAGCGTGACGTCGATGGCGCCCTTCCGGTCCTCGAAGGTCTTCGCCTCGATATTTCGAATGTCGGTGTTACTGCTGGCGATGATGGAGGTGATGTCTGCCAATATGCCTTGCCGGTCTTCGACGTCCACGGAAATGGTTACGTCGTATCTGGCCTCGCTGTCGCGCTCCCATTCCACCTCGATACGACGCTCCGGATCGTACATGAGGTTCAGCACGTT
>JBOGJF010000479.1:0-8929 GCA_050747785.1 Vicinamibacteria bacterium | reverse complement strand
TCGTTTCATAGCCCACGAAGCGCGTCTCGACGCGTGCACGGATTGCGCCGTAGGTGCTCTTGTCGGGAACGACGGCGGTCTTCTTCCAGGATTCGCGGGCGCGCCGTTTTTGCTCGGCCATCTCCCGCTCGAATCCGGCCTCGTCCACGACGATGTTTCGTTCGGCGGCTATCTCGTTCAGCATGTCGAGGGGCAGGCCGTAGGTATCGTACAGCTTGAACGCATCGGGACCCGCCAATCGGCCCCCGTCCTTTTGGGTCTCGTCGAGCATGCGCTCGAGCGCCGCAACTCCGGTCGCCAACGTGCTCTTGAATCTCTCCTCTTCGGCGTGGACCACGCGGCTCACCAGTTCTCGGGAAAGCAGAAGCTCCGGGTAGGCCTCCTGCAAGCTTTCCACGACCCGAGGGGTCAAAGCGTGGAGGAAGGGCTCTGCCAAGCCCAATCGCTTTCCGTGGCGCATTGCGCGCCTCATGATCTTCCGCAGCACGTAGCCGCGCCCTTCGTTGCCGGGCATGACGCCGTCGGTAATGAGAAGCGTCGTAGCACGGACGTGATCCGCGATGACCCGGAAAGAGACGTCGTCCGCGGCGGAGGTTCGATAACGTCGTCCGGTGAGGGATTCGATCTCGGTCAAGTAGGGTCTGAAGAGGTCGGTGTCGTAGTTGCTCGTGACGCCCTGCACCACAGCGGCAATGCGCTCGAGGCCCATACCCGTATCCACGCTCGGTGCGGGGAGCGACTTCATCTTTCCATCCGCGTCACGGTTGAACTGCATGAAGACCAGATTCCAGATCTCCATCCAGCGATCGCACTCGCAGGCCAGTCCGAGGCATCCCTTCGGCTCGGAGCAGGGAATATGGTCTCCCTGGTGGAAGTGAACCTCGGAGCACGGACCGCACGGGCCGGTGTCACCCATGGACCAGAAGTTGTCTTTTCTCCCGAGACGATGAATCCGCTCGGCCGGCACGAAGCGGGCCCAGTGCTCGGCGGCCTCGTCGTCCGCGGGAACCTCGGAGTCGCCTTCGAACACGGTGACCGCAAACCTCTCCGTGGGGAGGTCGAGATGGGTCGTGAGGAACTCCCAGGCGAAGGCAATGGCGTCCTTCTTGAAGTAATCGCCGAAGGAGAAGTTACCGAGCATCTCGAAGAAAGTGTGATGACGCGCGGTCCGGCCAACGTTCTCCAGATCGTTGTGCTTGCCCCCGGCCCGGACACACTTCTGTGCGCTGGCCGCGCGTCGATAGTCACGTCTCTCTAGACCAAGGAACACGTTCTTGAACTGGTTCATGCCCGCATTGATGAAGAGCAGCGTGGGATCGTCGTGGGGCACGAGGGGCGAGCTGGCGACGATGCGGTGCTGTCGTTCCTCGAAGAACGAGAGGAACCGTTTTCGGAGCTCCGCGGATGTCATGTCTCGAATACTCATCGGTACTTGTCAAGACTCTCGAGGGCCTGTCGGATGGCATCCGGGCTGAACCCCTTCGCGTAGAGGTGGCGATAGGCCCGGGCCTTTCTCTGGAGCTTGGAGCCCCGGCCGCGCTCGGTGCGACGAAAGCGAGCGAAGACCTCCGCGACGGCTTCGATTTCTCCCCCTGGAAAGGCTTCGGCGACGGCTCGCTGGATGTGTTGCCCCGAGACTCCCCTGCGATGGAGGCCCTGGGCGATACGCTTCGGGCCCCATTGCTTGTGGTTACGTCCCCCCTGCGCAAAAGCCAGTGCGAAGGAGAGGTCGTCGACATAGCGGCGACGCCGAAGCTCGGTGACCGTGCCCTCGATCTCGGAGGCGGTATAGCCGGCGCGTTCCATCTTGGAAACGAGCTCGCCTTCGCTATGCGCGCGACGTGCCAGCCGGATCAGGGCGAATTCCAAGGCCGAGCGGGTGGAACGTGAGGAATCGCCCTTGCTAGCTGATCTCGAACGGCGACTCACCCGGGCTATCCATGAAGTCGGACATGCTCTTCTCCATCTCCTCCTGCGCCAGGTCGCTCGTGGACTGGATACCCTGGATCTTGAGCTTGAACTCATCCGGGTTGCTCGCTCGGCGAAGAGCCTCATCATACGTGATGAGGTCTTTCTTGTAGAGGTTGAAGATGGACTGGTCGAAGGTCTGCATTCCGTACTGCGACACGCCCGCCGCAATCGCCTCGTGGATTAGCTTGGTCTTGTCCTTGTTGATGATGCAATCGCGGATGAACGGAGTGGCGATCATCACCTCCACCGCGGGTACTCGGCCGTTACCGTCCACGCGAGGGATCAATCGCATCGAGATGACGGCCTTCAAGACGCCGGCCAGCTGGAGTCGGATCTGCTTTTGCTGGTGGGGAGGGAAGACGGAGATGATGCGATTGATGGTCTCCGTCGCGTCGAGAGTGTGCAGGGTCGAGAGCACAAGGTGCCCGGTCTCGGCGGCCGTGATGGCGGTCTCAATCGTCTCGTAGTCACGCATTTCGCCGACCAGGATGACATCGGGGTCTTGACGGAGCGCGCTGCGCAAGGCGCCCGCGAAGCTCTTGGTGTCGACTTCCACTTCGCGCTGATTCACGATGGACTTCTTGTCGCGGTGCAAGAACTCGATGGGGTCTTCGATGGTCATGATGTGCTCGCAGCGGTGGGCGTTGATGTAGTCGATGGTGGCGGCGAGCGTCGTGGACTTGCCGGAACCCGTGGTCCCCGTGCACAGAATGAGTCCCCGCGTTTCCTGGGCGATCTTCTCGATCACCAGGGGGAGGCCGAGTTCACGGATGGTGAGAATCTTGACCGGAATGACACGCAGAACGAGACCGACCGTTCCGCGTTGCTGGAAGACGTTGCAACGGAAACGCCCCAGTCCTGGGACACTGTAAGCAATATCGATCTCGAGATTGTCCTTGAACTTCTGCTTTTGGCGGTTGCTCATGATGGAAAACGCCATGGCAATGGTGTCCTCTTGCATGAGCCGTTTCATCTCGACCAACGGCACCAGCTCTCCGTTTATTCGGAGCACTGGATGGCTCCCCACCTTGAGGTGCAAGTCGGATGCCTTCCGCTCCGATGCGATCTTCAAGAGATCGTTGATATGCATTCTTTCGCCCCTTTCAAGCCCGCATGGTTCTCACTGGACCTGACGTGCTTCCGCCCTGCCTTTCGACGCGGAGAGCCCCTGGGTAGAGCCCTGATTGACATAGGTGAACCACCCGTGGTCGTCCCGGTCGCCCTTCAAAACTCCGAAGAACATGTCTTGAAGACGTTTCGTTATAGGGCCGCGTTTGCCGGAGCCGATGGGGATCCGATCGATGGAGCGTACTGGGGTAATCTCGGCCGCAGTCCCCACCAGGAAGACCTCGTCTGCGGTATAAAGAGCTTCCCGTGGAATGGATTGTTCTTTCGTCGGGATGTTGGCTTCCTTGGCGAGGGTCAGCACGCAATCTCGAGTAATACCCGGTAGGATCATGGAATCCTGGGACGGAGTGCAGAGCGTCCCGTTGGAAAAGAGGAACAGGTTCTCGCCGCTCCCTTCGCTCACGTATCCGAAGGAATCGAGCGCGATGCCCTCGGCGTAACCCAACTTGAGGGCTTCCATCTTGATGAGCTGTGAGTTCATGTAGTTCGCCCCGGCCTTGGCCATGGCGGGGAGGGTGTTGGGGGCCATTCGGTTCCAGGAGGAGACACCGACGTCGACCCCTTCGGCGAGCGCCTCCTCTCCGAGGTAGCTGCCCCACTTCCAGACCATGATCGCGCACTCGACGGGACAGGGGAAGGGATTCACGCCCAGCGAATGATAGCCGCGGAACACGATAGGCCGTATGTAGCACTCGTCCATCGAGTTCACGCGGATGGTGTCCAGAATGGCTTCCTTGAGCGTATCGTAGCTCCAGGGAATCTCTACTCGATAGATCTTGCAGGAGTTGTAGAGTCGCTTGAGATGGGGGTCGAGGCGGAAGACGCCCGGTCCTTGAGGCGTGTTATAGCAGCGGATTCCCTCGAAGAGGGACGACCCATAATGAATGACGTGGGAGCCCACGTGGATGGTGGCCTCGTCCCATGGCACGAATTTGCCACTGAACCAGATTTTTTCAGATTTTGGCAGCACGATAGCCGATCCTTATCCCGGAATAATCCGTTGTTGCGTTCCTTGTGGGTTTCGTTCCAGAAATTACCTTAATGATACCATCGTAGGGCAAAAACCCCAATTCTGTCAATGTCTTCGGCCAGGAAAGTGGGCGCCGACAGGGGCGACCCTCTCTGGCGAGGGGGTTCGGGGCTTGGGGCTTGCCGAGCCCGGAAGTTACTGGCGCTCGCTGCAGAAGGGGCAGATCTCGGCGCGGTGATGGAGGGGTTTGCGGCAGTGCCAGCAGAACCTGCCCCCGCTCTTCTCGCGGGCCTTGAGCCGTTTCCGGATGTCACTCAGTCGAGAGCCGCGATAGTCAATCTCGGAGACCGTGCCGAGGTCGTCGAGCAACTCGCCCGCGCTCTGGTAGCGGTCCGCCACGTCCGGGGCGAGACATTTCTCGATGATCTCGCTCGTCTCCCTGGAGATGCTGCGGTTTCGCTCGCGAGGGGGGACCAGACGTCCCGAGGACGCCATCTTCTCGAGTTGGCGTGGGTTGGCGCTGAAGTAGGGAAGTGCGCCGGTCATCGTCTCGTACATGATCACGCCGATGGAATAGACATCGGAGGCGAAGACCGCGCGCCCCTGAAACTGCTCGGGTGACATATAGGGGGGGCTCCCGATGATGGTCGAAGCATGATCGGCTATCTCGAGAAATCGAGACGTGCCGAAATCGGCGATTTTGACCACGCCAGAGTCGGTGACCAGCACGTTGCCCGGACGCAGATCGCGATGCAGAACGCCCTGACGGTGCGCGTGCTCGACTCCTTCACATATCTGTCTCGAGAAATCCAGAGCTCGATTGAGCTCCACGACTTTGTCGCGCGTCAGGATCGCTTCCAGAGTCTCGCCTTCGATGAACTCCATGACGATGAAGAAGTAGTCCTCCGCCTTTTCCGCGGTTACGATGCGGACGATGTTCTTGTGGTCGAGTGCGGCGAGCAATCGTGGCTCACGGAGGAGCTCGCTGAAGTCGACGCCTTGGCGGTGGGGAACCTTGATCGCGAATTTCTTGTCGATCCAGGTGTCCTTCACGAGATAGACGGTGCCGAAGCCGCCGCTACCAAGCGTCTGAAGGATTTGATATTTCCCGATTTCTTGTCCGAGAAGAAACATCTGGTCGGGGCGGCAGTATAGCATCAAAAATTAGTGTTCGCTCGGCTCCTCGCCTCGCTCACGGCCCGCCGCCTGACTAGGTTCGGTCCTGGCAAACCACAGCGTTTGGCAGCCGACAGTGACCGCGGACCGCTCGTCGCTCGGGCCTAAAACCACGGCCGGATTCCCTTGCGCCGCATGTCGTTGGCAATTCCTCCCGGCCGGGGCCCTTCGGGCCCAACAGCCTAGTTGCGGGACTCAGTCTCGCAGCTTCACTGAGCCGAGTTGCCCCACAACCACTCTAGTATGGCTGCGGCGGCAAGCGCGGCGGTCTCGGTTCGGAGAGTGCGGGGGCCGAGCCCGACGGGTCGAAACCCCTTGGCGACGGCGGCGGCGATCTCTCCCTCGCTCCAACCGCCTTCCGGTCCGACCGCCGCAACGCAAGACGTCGCCCGTTCGGGTTCGCAGAGGCGTGGGCCGCCTGGTGTGAAGAGGAAGCGGGTGGTCGGATGAGAGAGCTCCAATAGCTCGTCGAACGAAAGCGGGTCTTCGACGGTGGGCACGCGTGAACGCCCGGATTGCTTGCATGCCTCTGCGGCAATCCGGCGCCAGCGGGTGATTTGGCGTGCCGCCAGGTGGTGGGTCACCGTGGTCCGCGCGGTTGTCACGGGGACGATCCGGTGCACGCCCAGCTCGGTGAGCTTTTGCACGATGCGGGACATGCTCTGCATCTTTGGCACGGCGATGGCGATCGTCAGATCGAGCTGAGACTCTCGGGATTCGGCTGGCGCGAGGAGCCGCGCCGACGCCGTGTCGTCTCCACAGCGCGTGAGCTCCGCTTGGAGCTCCGTGCCACGGCCATCGAAGATCACGATCCTGTCGCCGGGCTTGAGGCGTAAGACACGTAGCAGGTGGTGCGCTTCGCTTCCAGCTATCTCCACATCACCGTGGGCGGGGAGGTTCGGCAACAGGAATCGTCGCTCTCGCATCAACGTTTCGAGTCAGTGCGAGACGTTGCCAGAAGAGCTGCCCAGTCCCCGGCGGTGTCATACCGAACGAGCCTCATCGGACGGGGCAATCCTTCCAGCTCGGATACGAGCTCTTCGACGTCGTCGACGGTGATTCCGGAAAGAATCATATAACCCCCGGGCTCGAGCCACCTGGAGAGTCTCGACATTTCCCGCTCCAGGAGCGCGCGACTCAGGTTGGCGACCACCAACCGGGCCTCACGAGATGCGGCGCTCTCGATATCGGTTTGGACCACCTCCACGAGCTTTTCCAGGCCATTCCGCTCGGCGTTCTTGCGCGCGCACGCCGTCGCATCGGGATCGCTCTCGATGGCGACGACCGGTCGACACCCCAGCGAGGCCGCGACCATCGCCAGGATTCCCGTCCCGGTGCCGACGTCGACGGCCGCGACTTCGGTTCCCGCGACCAGCTCGATGAGCTCGACGCAGAGTCGGGTGGTGTCGTGGCGACCGGTTCCAAAGGCCTGCTGGGGATCGATCTGCAGCACGATCCGACCCGTTTCATCGGCAGGTGGAGGCGAATCCCAAGATGGGCATACGAAGAACCGCTCGCCGAGCGCGAACCCGCTCATGTCCTTCCGCGAGACCGCGACCCAGTCCTGGTCGGGAACGACTTCGACCGGTCCAATCCGAATTTCGGAGAACTCGCGCGTCAACTTGTCGCGCAAGGCGTCCAGATCGGTTCCGCGGGGAAAGTAGGCGCGCTGCCGGGTCGTTCCGTCAAGGGTCTCGATACCCAGACATCCCCCGTCGAAGAGCTCGCCGATCACCGCGTCGACCGTTTCGATGGCCCCATCCAGCAGGAACGTGGGATAGCCCTTCCGGGAGTCGTGTTGGGATGGCATCGTTACTCAGCCCTGGCGGCGCCAGCGAGGGGAAGGGGAAGGCTACTCGGAGCCGAAGAGCCTTCCGAGAAAGCTCTTGTCCTTCTCTGCGTTCTCCGCGACGTCCGCCGGTGGCGGGATGAGCTCTCCCAACCGGTCGAGGACCTGCCGCTGCTCCTTGGTCAGTTTCGTCGGAGTGAGAACGCGAACCACGACCAACTGGCTTCCACGACCGTGCCCGCGAAGTCGGGGGACTCCCTTCCCCTTGAGCTTGAGGATCGTTCCGGTCTGGGTGCCCTCCGGAATCGAGACCCGCTCTTTGCCGTCGATGGTGGGTACCTCGATCTCCGCTCCGAGCGCGGCCTGCGCAAACGTGATGGGGATCTCGCAATAGATGTCGTCATCGCGACGCCCGAAGAACGGATGCTCCTTGACCTCCAGGAACACATAGAGATCTCCGGGAGGGCCACCTCGCATGCCCGGCTCGCCTTCTTCCGCGAGTCGCAAGCGCGAGCCAGAATCGACACCGGCGGGTATCTTGATGGAGAGCTCCCGATCTCGTTGTACCTGTCCGACGCCTGAGCACTCCTTGCAAGGGTTGGGGATGATTTGGCCGGTTCCCTGGCAGCGGCCGCACGAGCGGGAGACGACCAGAAAACCCTGCTGGTACCGAATGCTTCCGCGCCCGTCGCAGGTCGTGCAGGCGGTCTTCGTGGCTCCCGGAGCTGCGCCCGAGCCCCGGCACGTCGGACAGGTTTCGGGACGGGGAATTCGGATTCGCGTTTCGGTACCCTGGACGGCTTCCTCGAAAGTAATCTGCAGATCGTAGCGAAAATCGGAGCCTCGCCGGACGGTGCGCCGAGAGCGTTGGCCGCCGAAGAAGTCCCCGAAGCCGAAGAGATCCTCGAAAATGCTGCCGCCGAAGATATCGGAGAACTCGCGAAAGATGTCCTGATTGATGGCGGGGCCGCCCTTCAGACCGGCGCGGCCGTACTGATCGTAGAGGGCCCTTTTTTCAGGATCGCCGAGGACGCTGTAGGCTTCCGCTGCCTCTTTGAAGGCCTCCTCGGCTGCCTTGTCTCCTGGGTTCTTGTCGGGGTGGAGCTTGACGGCGAGTTTTCGGTAGGCGCTCTTGATCTCCTGTGGGCTCGCCGACCTCCCGACTCCCAGTACCTGGTAATAATCCCGCTGACCTACGCTAACCAATCAATCTCTCCGCGCGCGAGGTGTAGACGAAATGACTCAACCCCGCAACAGCGCCTGTTGCAGTGCCTCCGCCGTGGACTCCAATCGGGTCAGAGCGCCTTGGATCTCTGCGAGATTTCCGTTCTTGTGCTGTTCCGCATCGGCCAGGGCTCTGTTCGCCTTCGATTTCTCCTCTTCGGTCAGCTTTTGCGCCAGAGCATCAAAGCTCTTTCGCGTGCTCTCGATGAGGCCCTGCAGCTGACCCGCGACGTGGTCACGCTCCTGATCCTTCTTCTCCTCTTTCTTGTGCGCCTCGGCCTCGTCGCGAAGCCGATCGACCTCGGCCTGGGTGAGACCGCTGCCCGCGCGCGTCACGATGTTTTGCCGCCTACCGGTGGCCTGGTCGAGCGCGGTGACCTGGACGATTCCGTTCACGTCGATCTCGAAAGTCACCTCGATCTGCGGGACTCCCTTCGGGGCGGGAGCGATATCGGTGAGCTGAAACTTGCCGAGTGAGGTGTTGTAAGCAGCCTGCTCGTTCTCGCCCTGGAGCACGTGGACCTCGACCTTGGTCTGATTGTCGGTGACGGTGGTGAAGATCCGGCTCTTCTTGGTGGGAATGGTCGCCTGTCGATCGATGAGCGCAGTGAACGTTCCGTCCTTCGTCTCGATGCCCAGAGTGTGCGGCGTGACGTCGAGCAGAACCAGAT
>JBOGJF010000478.1:0-2243 GCA_050747785.1 Vicinamibacteria bacterium | reverse complement strand
CTTCCGCATGGTCCTCGATGATAGCAATCAACCCCGATCGGTCGAGCGATTTGCTTCTGGAACGCCGAGCGGACCGGTCGACATCCAGTTCGGACCGGACGGCGCACTCTACTACCTCGCGTTTCGAGCAAGGAGTCTTCTCCGTATTGCCTACGTTGGAGGGAGCAACCGGCAGCCGGTAGCCATCGCGTCGGTAGAGCCGGACAACGGCGAGGCGCCCTTGGAAGTAACCCTCGACGGGTCGGCGTCATTCGACCCGGACGGTAGCCCGCTGCGGTACTCATGGGAACTGGGCGATGGTCAGCGCAGCCATCAAGCCGTCGTACGTAATAGCTATCCCGCCGGAACGTACTTGGCTAGACTAACCGTAACCGACCCCCAGGGCGGCTCCGGCCAAATCCGAGACCTCAGGATTGTCTCCGGGAACACCCAGCCATCGCCCGTCATCCAAGAACCTTCTCCGGACCGTCAGTACTCGGTGGGCGAGCTCATCACTTTCGCCGGCATCGGTGTCGATCCCGAAGAGGGAGTCGTTACCTGTGAGCGCTTGACGTGGACCGTCATCTTTCACCACCTGGGACACACCCACCCATTCCTGGGTCCGCTGCGGGGGATCTGTGAAGGAGGTTTCGTGGCCGACCCTCACGGTGAGGAGGAGACTTTCTTCGAGATCCAGCTCACCGTGGAAGACACCGGCGAGCCTCTGGGACCGACGGGAATCCTCACCGGAACGAAGTCAGTAGAAATCTTCCCGAGGTAAGGGCAGCCTTCGTCCCTAGCCAGTAGCCACGCCCGTGCGTTGGAGGACCCGCTTCGATACTTCGAAATCTGGTAGGGTTCCAAGACCGAAGGCAACGTAGTTACCGAACTTCGCCAGCCCGACAATCAGCACCGCTTCTAGAATCTGCTCGTCGCGGTAACCGTAGGTGCGCAAGCCATCGATGTCGCGCGCGCTCAGTTTTGTCGGCTGGGAGTTCAGCTTGACCGCGAAGTTCAGCAGGGCTTTAGTCGCGACGGGTAACTTCGCGGCTGTATGGTCGAGCGCAATCTGTTCCGGCTCTGGCCCCTCGATTCCGAGCATCCGCACCATCTCGCAATGGGCGGTCACGCAATAGGTGCTGAGGTTGGCCGCCGAGCACACCAAGAAGACGTACTCCTTCTCTTTTCGGCTCAGAGCGCCGTCCTTGACCAGAATGGACTCTACGAATCGAATCTGGGCCTCGATGAGGTCGGGACGCATCGTTTGAGCCCGGAAAAAGTTTGGGATAAACCCAAATTCCGCCTCGATGTCCTTGAACGGTTGATAAGTATTCTCGTCCAACGGCTCCTCGTGAAGATAGCTCATGGCTCACTCCTTATTGCGGGGCAAACCGCCCGCTTCACGGGACAAGGGCCTGAAGTGCCTGACTCGCCCGTGCGCACAATTACCCGCTCCGATCGGTGCACATTCGAGCTTTGTTTCGGTGTTCTTACTAAGTCAAAAAAATTTCCGGGGTCGGCCTTGTGGCGGTGATTCTGCGTCCGTTTGTAAGAGTTTGTCAAGACCCTTCGTCGCATCTCCACCAACCAGGCCCCGTCTTTCAGAGTGAAACCGTCGATACCGGTCCGGCATCTAGTAGCTATTGGGGACGATCTCGAAATGGACTGGATCCGTGACGCATTGACCCTGATGGCCAATTTCGCCGACGCCTGCACCGGCGTGGTCGTGGGCCTCGGAATCATTGCCGCCTCCGTCCGGGCAGCACGCATCGGTCTGAAGCGGGGCATGGATCTGGAAGAAACGATGGCACAGATTCGACTCTCCCTCGGCCGCTGGCTGGCACTTTCGCTGGAGCTGGCACTGGCCGCGGACATATTGAGAAGCGTCGTGGCGCCGACTTGGGACGAGATCGGAAAGCTCGGCGCCATTGCCGCGCTCAGAACGATTCTCAATTTCTTTCTCGAGAAAGAGATAGAGCGGGGCGCGATGCGGCTTGCCTCACATGCTGCTTGACTTCGGCCGTTGGGCGCATCTCATCCAAGGCCTGGCGGCGCTTGTTCTCGGCGCCCACGTTTGTGGTTCGATGTGGGTGCTCATTCGCCGTCTGGACGTGACCCAAGCCCGTCTGCTGATGGCTCGAGGGACCTTGGCGGCGCTAGGGCTCATGGTGCCCGCGTCGATTCTACGCACTCTGGGCGTTCGCACCTGGGAGGAAATCTTCGCGCTCGCCGTGCTCCTCTGCTTGCGCATCAGCTTGAAGCGT
>JBOGJF010000477.1:0-12689 GCA_050747785.1 Vicinamibacteria bacterium | reverse complement strand
GCTCACGACTCACCCCCACCCAGCACGTATCCCATGCCCCGGCGGGTCGTGATCAAGGAAGGCTCGTCCGGCCGATCGATCTTCTTGCGTAGCCGACAGATCGCCGCGTCTACCACGTTGCTCATCGGCTCCACGCGATCGTCGTAGATGTGCTGCTCGATCTCGCGCCGCGAGACGACGTGACCCTTCCGGAGCGCGAGATACTCGAGGAGGGAGTACTCGCGGGGGCGCAGGTCGAGCACCGTCCCCGCTCTCCGCACGATTCGACTCGCGGTGTTGATGACCATCGAGTCGATTGTTATTTCGGGGGAGAGCTGATCATACTGTCGGCGTAGAAGAGCCTGAACGCGGGCCAGGAGCTCCCGCACCGCGAAGGGTTTCACCAGATAGTCGTCCGCGCCCTCCTCCAATCCGTGCACGCGATCCTCGACGGTATCCCTCGCCGTGAGGAGGAGGACGCGCGCCCGTCGTTTCTCATTGCGCAGGCGCTGGAGCACGCTGATGCCGTCGAGCTTCGGGAGCATCAAGTCGAGCACGAGGACGTCGTAGTCGTTGATCTCCGCCAGGTGAAGACCCTCTTCGCCATCGCCCGCCAAGTCCACGGCGAGGCCGGCCTTCACCAGGGCTTTGCCCAGATAGGTCCGGAGCCTTTTGGAGTCTTCGACCACCAGCACTCTCACCGAAACCCTCCCCCGCCGGGTCGTCGCAGACAGCCAGCCGCCGCCGGCGTGAGAAAGACGTCACCCTTTGAATAGCACAAATGCCGACTCCGAGCATTAGCGAATCGGCCGAAGAGGGGCGGGAGGCGCGATTTTCCTGGTCCCGGTCATCTCCCGGTAATGTTGGCCGCGATAGTTTCTGGGCAAGGAGTCTTGGAGGCTAATGAAGATTGCGCTGGCGACGACCGTTCTTCTGGGGTCGGTGCAGGCCTCTCCTCAAGACGAACAAGCGAGCGAAAAGGTCATCGTCGCCTCGTCCATCACCGAGCCTCCGGTGGTGGACGGGGACCTCGGCGACAGCGTGTGGGATCAGGCAACGCCGGTGACGGACTTCCTGCAACAGGAGCCGACGGAAGGTGGAATTCCCAGCGAGCAGACCGAGGTCCGTGTCCTCTACACGTCGGAAGCGCTCTTCATCGGAATCCGCTGCTTCGATTCTGAGGTGGCGGGCCTGCGGGCGACCGAAAGGCGGCGAGACGCGTCGCTCGACAGTGACGACGCCTTCTGGTTCGTTCTCGACACCGCGCACGACCGCCGCAACTCGTACTTCTTTCAGACGAATCCTCTTGGAACGCAGTGGGACGCCTTGGTAAGCGACGAGGGCAGGCTCGAGAACCAGGAGTGGGACGGCCGCTGGGAGGTCGCGGCGCGGATCGAGTCCTGGGGTTGGGCCGCGGAGGTCCAGATCCCCTTCTCGACTCTTCGAATACCGGATCGGGAGCTCTCCGTTTGGGGAATCGACTTCAGGAGGTTCATCCGCAGAAAGAACGAAGTCGTTTCCTGGAGCAACTATCGCCGGAACTTTTCGTTCCTCGAAGTCTCGCAAGCCGGAGAGCTGCGTGGCCTGACCGAGCTCGGGGGAGAGCATCCTTTCACCATCAAGCCCTACGCGGCAGGAGGCGTGCTCGCCGTGGACTCGGACGACGTCTACTCACGCGAGACGGATCTGGACGCGGGCCTCGAAGAGCTCCGCTACGGGCTCACGTCCAGCATGACTCTGAATCTCACCGCGAATCCGGATTTCGCGCAGGCCGAGGTGGACGAGTTCCGCGTGAACCTCACCCGCTTTCCGCTCTTCTTCGAAGAGAAGCGGGAGTTCTTCCTGGAGGATGCGGGTCTTTTCGAGTTCGGAACCGGCGGTGAAGACCTGTTGCTGCTTCACACCCGTCGCATCGGGCTCACGGAGGACCGGGAGCCGATTCCCATCCTCTACGGGGCTCGTTTGAGCGGGCAGCCCACCGGCTGGAACCTGGGCGTCATGAACGTTCAGACGCGCTCGGAGGACGACTCGCCGGCTCAAAATTACGGCGTCTATCGGCTGAAGAAGAACCTCCTCTCGCGATCCTACGTCGGGGTCATGTCGACTTCCGTTCTCGGGGACCAGACTCCAGACAATCTAACGCTAGGAGTGGACGGAAATTTCATCTTCTTCGAGAACTTGAGCGTCGAGTCCTTCATCGCGCGCTCGAAAACGGAGTTCGAGCCCGAAGGCGCCTGGGGAGCCATGCCCCTGCGAATCGGCTGGGAGACCGACCTTCTGGAGATACAGGGAGAGTATCTCGCGATCGAGGAGAATTTCGATCCCGCGGCGGGATTCGTCGAGCGAACGGACATTCGCGAGAGCTCGGCCGACTTCTCCATCGGGCCTCGACCGGGCCTCTCCTGGCTCCGCCAAATCGAGCTCGGCGCGGGCGTGGACTACCTGACCGATACGGAAGGTACTCTCTTGACGCGGGAACAATTCGTCAGCTTCCAGCTGGAGCTGGAAAGCGGCGACGCCTTCGAGATCGAACTCGGCAGGAACCTGGAGTTTCTCGACGAGCCGTTTCTTTTGGCCGATCGGATCCTGGTAGAGCCCGGGACCTACCGGAACGATCAAATCTCCTTTCAGGTCCGTCCCTACGGCGGGAGAAGAGCGTCAGGCTTCTTCCAGGTCGCGTGGGAAGACTTCTGGGGCGGGCGGCTCTTCTCCATCGCCCTCTCTCCAGAGATCCGTTGGTCCGATCGGTTCATTACCGAGTTCGATTACGACTTCGAAGACGTCTCCCTCCCGGACGGCGAGTTCATATCTCATCTCGTGAACGCCATCGTGCATCTGAATTTCACGAACGAATGGCTGACCAGCACGACGCTTCAATACAGCTCCCTCGACGAGGAATGGGGCGTGAACTTTCGACTGAACTACATCTATCGCACCGGCGACGACATCTTCTTCATCATCAATCAGGTCGACACGCCGGAGGGAAACTACTGGTCCGTTTTCGCCAAGTTCACTCACACTTTCGAGATCTAACGGTGAGCACCAAGGGGTCGATGTCGATGTTACCAAGAATCGCTTCTATCGTGTTGCTTTGCGGCGTGCTCACGGCACGTGCGCTCGCCCAGGGGTCGTCCGCGCCACCCGAGCTCGCGGGAGTCGTCAAGGACCAGACCGGCGCGGTGTTGCGAGCCGTCACCGTGCGGGTGTTCGACGACGGCGGTGAGGAGCCCCTTCACGAGACCACCACGGACGCGCTTGGCCGCTTCGCCATCGAGCTCCCGGCCGGCGAGTACCGTCTCGAGGTGTTTGCACCCGCCTTCCAGCTTTTCGATGAGGAAGTCACTCTGGGTCCCGAGACCGAGCCACTCGAGATCGTGCTGGATCTCGAGCCGGTCGAGGTCGAGCTCGACGTGACGCCCGGGGAGCAGCTCATCGCCGACACGACGATGAGCCTGACGTCCGAGACGTTATCCGGGAACGAGCTCCTGGACCTGCCCCGGAACGAAGAGGAAATGGCCCGCTATCTCATGCTGCTCGCGGGCGCCGACATCACGGGGAACCTTGAAGACGACATCCTCGCCAACTTCGTCATCGACGGTTTCTCGGACAACCGGCTGCCCAGCCCCGACCAGATCGCCCAGATCATCGTCGATCCGAACTCACTGAGCGCGGACGGTGAGGGACAGGCCCGCATCGAGATCGTGACCCGCCCGGCGTCGGGCGATTGGCGCCGGTCGCTGGACCTAGGCTTCGGCGATGAGTCGCTCAACGCGACCGTCCCGGGCGAGAGCCAGAAGGAGCCCCGCCAGTCGTGGGACTTGGAAGGTCAGGTGGAAGGACCGGTCATCCCCAACCAGCTCGAGATGAGCTTCGAGTTCTCGACACAGATGGACGACCAGGCGGGCGACCAGCTCCATGCCATTACGCCGTCGGGTAACGTCTTCCAGGGCGTGGTCCTGCCCGTGGACCAACGGGAGTTCGAGATCCGCACGGAGCTCCAGCTCAACCCGAGCCATCGGCTGGACACCGAGTTCAGCTACGGCAGTTCGGAGGCGACGAACGCCGGGGTCGGCGGGTTCACCCTGCCCGAGCGCGGCTCGGACGAGCGGGGCACCGAGTGGGGATTCCAGATCATCGAGCGCATGCTCGGCGAGGACATGACCAATAGCTTGCGGTTCGAGTTCGGCCGCGAGACCTCGAGGCTGGTGCCGCTGAGCGAAGGCTACGCAGTCGACGTGGCGGACGCGTTCGAGGGCGGAGGCGGAACCGACCGAAGCGACGACGACGCCTTCACCATAGGGCTCGACAACAGCTTACGCTGGGAGCGGGGCCCGTGGAGCATCGAGTGGAGCACCGAGCTTTCGTACGACCGGGAGCGGAACATCGACGAGGAGAACTTCAATGGGACATACGAGTTCGCGAGCCTGCACGACTATTGCCTGGCGACCGAGTTCGTGGGCGTCAATTGCACCGAGACCCAGCAGATCGTCGAGACCGCGATCGCACAAGGTGTCCCGCCCGTGTATCTCGACGCGAGCGGCCGGGAGAACCCGATTACCGGACTTCCGGTCACGTTCAAGCAGGCGTACGGGAACGCCGACCTCACGTTCAGCGAGCTCGCCTTCGAGACGTTCGTCCAGGGGGACCGCGAGTTCGGCGAGCGGGCGAGCCTCCGCTTGGGATTGCAATACCAGGGAACAAACCATTCGCTCGACTACCTCCGGTTCGAGCCGACCGCCAACTTTCAGTACCAGCTCACGGAAGACACGCTGGTGAGCGCCGGCCTGCAGCTCAACTTCGAGGACTTCACGGACTACGAGACCCTGCTACGGAATGACGGATCGACCTACCAGAGCGAGCTCGCGATCTCCCAGCCCCCGTTCCCCGATCCCTTCGATGGCGGCACGGTCGAGATCGGTGAGGAGACCCGGTCGCGATGGGAGCTCGGGCCCGACTACAAGTCCCCTTATTTCCTCGAGCCGCAGGTGAGCATGACGCAGGAGGTGGCGGGCACGACCCGGGTGACGCTTTCCTACCGCGCGACCTTCGGCTACCGCGAGCGGCGTATCCCTAACATCAATGCTCCGTTCCCGGGCACGCCACTGCCGGAGGAGATCCTGGAGCTCCCTGTCGACGAGCGTCGGGAGCTCGTGAGCCGGATGCGGCCGTTTTACCCCTATGTCGGCAACATCACGCAGATCGAGACCACCGGCCGCTCCGTCGGCCACCGCGTCCGGGTGCAGGTCCGCCCCCGGGGCACGTTCGAGATGCTGGGGATGGGTCTCTCGGGCAATCTCACTTACACCTACGGCTGGGCGTACGACGACGACGAATACAACAATCCCTACGCGCCGGAATGGGGTCCCGCCGCGAGGGCTCACGAGGTGCAGTCGCAGTTCCGGCTGTCGATGCCCGCGGAAATAAGTTACGCGAGCCCGGTGCTGAGCGCGCTCGCGCAGGCCACTTACGAAGGGATGAACTTCAACTTCAGGTTCCGCGGCGAAACGGGCGATCTCTACAGCATCGATAGCGGTCGCGACCTGAACGGCGATCAGGCCACCGGCGACCGGCCGCCCGGCATGGCGCGCAACACGGAAGTCGGCCCCGGAGCCTGGCACCTCGACATGACGCTTACCAAGGACTACCGTTTGGGGCCGGTCGTGGGCGAGAGCGGCGGTCACAACCGCGACCGCGGTCGTGAAGGCGGGCGCGGCGGAGAAGACGGTTTCGACGGACGGCGCATTCGCTTCCAGGTCCGGGTCCAAAACCTATTCAACCACGCCCAGCCCCGCGCCTACGGCAACGTGCTGACGTCGCCGCTCTTCGGTCAGCCCACCGGCTACATCGGCGGCCGGTCGATCACGCTGTCCCTGAGCGTCGCCTTCTGAGAGCCGAGTACGCCTGGCTTGCCGTAGCCCGGGAGCCGCTCACCGTCATTGCGGTTGTCAGCGCGTGCCTGCTCCGGGCCGCGTTCCATGACGGATTTCGTCCTGATCCGGGCTGTCGCCGTTGCCAGCTACCTCCATTGTGGACTCTTCGAATCGGGTTTCGCTCGGCGGAACGCGTCGCTGGGCAGGCCGCCCAGCCTGAAGAAGAGCCGCATGTCGTCCAGGTCGGCGCGATAGCGCCTCGGAAGAGCCCGACGCATCGCCCTTAGCCTCCCGCGCAGCTCGGTGCTGATCGGCTTCGCGCGCGTCTGGATGAGCGTCAGCACCGGCACGAGGAACGTCCCGTAAACGCGAGCCACGGGGCCCAGTTCTTCTGCGCCGAGCGCCTTGAAGTCCTCGAAAAGAAACGCGGCGCGCAGGGAGCGCTCGTAGTCGAGCGACAAGAGGTGCGGCTGATGCGCTGCGTTCATGTTGGCGAAGAAGATCACCGACTTGAGCGACTTCAACCGGCCGAAGTCTACGAGATACAGGGCGCCGCCCGGCTTGAGCACTCGCCGGATCTCCTGGAAGCACCGGCTCAGGTGCTCCCGCGTGGGCAAGTGGTGAAACGCCATCATGCTGATGACGCCGTCCGCCGAACGATCCGGGACGAAATCGAGCCGCGCGACATCACCCCGAGAAAACGTCACGTTGCGTAGGCCGAGCTCCGCGACATGAGCGCGCGCCTTTTCGAGCATCGGCTCCGAGAGGTCGATACCCCTGAATTCCGTTTCGGGATTGAACTGCGCGATCTGCGCGAGCTGCGTCGCGGGTCCGCAGCCGAGATCGATGACCTCGCGGTAGCCTTGGATCACCTCGCTCGCGTGCGCGGAATGGAACAGGTACGCGGCCGCCATCACGCCGTCGATGCGGCCCGATGCCGCGTACACGGCGACCTGCTCGTCATTTGTCATGACTAGGTCCGGCTCGGGCTCCCGCGGCAGCGTGCGGGCGCCGAGCGTCTCGCGAAGGATCGTCGGCAGGAACGAGATCCGAGGCATCGCGCGCCATTTAAAACAAAAATCCCTCGGATGTCACCTGCCGAGGGGCCTCTAGCGAGCCGGCGAACGCCTACGCGCGCTGCTGGCGATTGTTGTAGCGGCGGGCCATGGCTCCCGGCGCAGCGAGCGCGAGGCCCTATCCCGACCCCGGGCAGGGCGGCTCGCGGGCGAGGAGGGACTCGTGCCGAATCGGCCATGGGAACGAAGCCCGAGATCAGCATCAAGAGAAACTGCGAGCAGAGGAGCAGAGTGGTCGCTGTCATCGCACGACTGACTTGCTGAAGCTTCGCATTCGAATGGATCAAGATCCAGATGACCCGACATGTTGTAGGTGTTTCGCGCCCCGCCCGTGTTTATGTTACAATCTCCGAACAAACGGAAAATTCAAAGATAAACCTTCTTCTCTCTAGAGAGAAGCGGTTTGCCGGTTTCGCGCGATTCCCCGATGGGTCGCGTGCCAATCTGTATTCGAATCGGGCGCCATGGTCGCCCAGACAGAGGTTTTGTGAGGGTATGGACCGCGGGATCGCCATAATGCGCCTCATTGTTCCCGGCGACCCGATGTCCTCAGGTCCGTTCTACAGGTCGGTTTTCCGGGATGTCCCTCGGTTAGAAATTCTCTCGCCGCTCGGATGGGGGGATAATTCAGGCTCGCGTTCGCCCGGCGATACGAGTGTCGTCTTGACGAATACTATCCTCCATTGGCGGCTTCGCCGAAGATGCTGACCGAGAAGTCGATCGAGCAGGACCCCATCGCGGCGCTCGCGGCGATCGTCGGATCCCCGCACGTTCTCGGGGACGACGCCGGCCGCGAGCTGCACTCCCGGACGACCGAGCCGCCGAGCCGCCGCTGCCGCGCCGTGGTCTACCCCGGCTCGGCGCAGGAGGTGAGCGCGGTGCTGCGCCTCGCCGCGCGGCTCGCCGTGCCGGTCTGGCCCTTCAGCCGCGGCAATAGCTGGGGCTACGGGACGAAAAACGCGCTCGAGGAGGGCGCGATCGTCATCGTCCTCGAGCGAATGAACCGCATCCTCGAGGTCAACGGCGAGCTCGCCTATGCGGTGATCGAGCCCGGCGTCACCCAGCAGCAGCTCTACGAGCATCTCGCCGCGCACCACCCCGATCTCATTGCCGACTGCACCGACTCGACGCCGCTCGGCAGCGTGCTCGGCAACGCGATCGAGCGCGGCTACGGGTACACGCCCTACGGCGACCACTTCGGTCATCTCTGCGGCCTCGAGGTCGTGCTGCCCTCCGGCGAGCTCGTGCGCACCGGCGGGGCCGGCGAGGCCTGCCCGACGTGGAACACGCACAAGTGGGGCTCCGGCCCGGCGCTGGAGGGCCTCTTCAGCCAAGGCAACTTCGGCGTGGTCGTGAAGGCCGGGATCTGGCTTCGCCCGCGGCCGGAGAAGCTCGTGCTGTTCACGCTCGACGTGCAGCGGCCCGAGGATCTTCCCGCCACCGTCGATGGGCTCCGGCAGCTCGCGCTCGCCGGCATCGTGCAATGCCACGTGCACATGGTGAACGCCTTCCAGACCCTGTCGCTCGTCCAGAAGTACCCGCCCGAGCTCCTGGGGCGCGGCACGCGGATTCCGGAGGAGCGCCTCGCGGAGCTGCGGGCGCACTACGGCCTGCCGGAGTGGACGGCGGTGGGCGGCATCTACGGCACTGCCGCACAGGCGCGTGCCAGCCGGCGCGCGATTGCGCGCGTACTGAAGGGCGCCGGGACGCTCAGCTTTTTCGATGCCGCCAAGGTCGCGCAGAGCACGCGGCTCGTGGGTCTATGGGAGCTCTCGCGAGGCCGCGGACTTTCAGCGGCAGTGGCGAAGGCCATCAAGTCATTGGTGACTCCGAAGGACTTCGCGCTCGTGGCGCTCCTGCCCGACATGTACGGCGTCCTCCAGGGCAAGCCGACCTGGGCGGTGCTGAGGTCCGCCTACTTCAAGAGCCGGGTCACGCCCGCGCCCGGGGATCTCGACCCCGCCCGCGATCGCTGCGGACTGATGTGGCTCGCGCCAGCGGTGCCCATGACGGGCGCTCACGCCCGGAAGGTCCTCGGCCTCGTGCAGCCGCTGTTCACCCAGTTCGATTTCAACCTGTCCGCCTGCTTCACCATGATGAACGAGCGGACGCTGTTCTCCCTCGTCGGCATCTTCTTCGACCAGGAGAACGCCGCCGAGCGGGAGCGCGCCGGCGAGCTCTATCGCAAGGCGCATGCGCTGCTGGCCCAGCACGGGTACCAGCACTATCGTGGCGGGATCCCAGCGTGGGCGGCTGATGCTGCGGCGGGCGGCACGCCCAGCCGGCTGCTCGGCGAGATCAAGCAGGCCCTGGACCCCGCGGGCATCCTCGCTCCCGGGCGCTACAATCTTCAACGCCCAGGACCCCGATCATGAATCAGGCATTGACCGGCGAGCGCACGGGATCCGACGGACGCGTCGGCACCGCGGAGTACGTCGCCCGGTTCCAGCGCGACGGCTTCGTGGAGATCGAGAACGCGCTGCCGCGCGATCTCGTCGAGAAGGTTCGCCGCGAGTTCATGCACGCGATGGATGCGAAGGTGAAGCGCTTCGCGCTCGTCCCGGTGAAGCCGACCGACGGCCGCGACAAAGGCAACACCAACGTGAAGATCGACTTTCGCCCCGAGGGCGGGAACCACGATCTCAATCGCTGGAACATGCACCTGCCGACGCACCCGGTCCTCCTGCACGAGCAGCTGATCGCGAACCCGGTGGCGCTGCCGGTGATCAAGGCGCTGCTCGGCCCCGAGCCGGTCGCGTTCCTGATCGCGTCCGACACGCCCTACGCGGGCTCGGGCTTCCAGAACATCCACCAGGACTTCCCGCGCTTCGGCCTCACCTTGAATGTCCCCCTCGTCGACTTCACCGAGGACAACGCGCCCCTCGAGGTCTGGCCCGGGTCGCACATCCGCCCGGGGCCCTTCCACACCGGCGCGGTCGACCTATCGGCGGACGAGATCAGAGCGCTCGGGCCCGGCAGGCGCATGCTCCTCAAGGCGGGGTCGATCCTTATCCGCGACCAGCGCATGGTCCATCGCGGAACCGCGAACACCGGCCCGAACCCGCGGCCGTGCCTCGCCATCTGGTACAAGAACCTCAACGGTTTCACTATCACCGGCCTGACGATCCCCATCCCCCACCGCGCGCTCGCGAACCGCATGGCGAAGCTCGCGCTCTGGATGCGCCGGGAGGGGCGCGGAACGGGCGGTGCGGTGAAGAACCGGACGCTCCTCAATCTCGGCAACTTCTTCGGCCGGATCGTCGAGGAAACGTCGGCCTCCGACCGCGACTACCGGCGGGAGATCCCGCGCGTGATGTGGGACAGCTACTCGCCGGAGATGCGCGCGCTCCTGCGCTACGCCTCGGTGGAAGGCCGACCGAACAAGCCGCGCTCCGTGCTTGGCTCGGCGATCCTCGCGACGGCGGGGTGCGTGTTCGCCCCGCGCGCGTGGCAGCTGAAGCTCTTCGGCGGGCCAGCCAGGGTTCACTGAGCAATCCGCCAAGCCGTCTTCGCGCCGCAGTATACGGAGCGCTGCCTGAACCCTAAGGGCCGTTTCCGGGCGCGCTCACAGCGCGAGCTGCACTAGGCTGGTATCGTCCGGGCGCAATGATTCCGTCGGGGTCCAAGGCGCGTTTGAGCGCCTCCGCTGCGGTCCAGAACGCGTCATCGTGGCCCTGACTCAGCAGATCCATCCCGTCGATCGTGACCCGGTAGGGCGGGTAGCCGAGGTCTAGGGCACGCTGGAGCCCCGTCCGGTAGCAGTCTCGCGCGCGCTCCGCCTCCGCCGCGTCGGCGGCGTCGAACGCGACCGTCACGATTGCGACCAGCGCCCGTTCATTGATCATGCTCAGGGTTGCTAAGAGGTCGAACCCGTGACGGGCGAAGACTTCGTCGAGTCCCTGAAGCAGCCTCTCCACGTCGGTCCGCTGGAACGGCAGGACCGCCGTGAGCCAGAGGATCCCGCAACCGTCGGCGGCGGGATCGCTCGCCTCGGACAGGTCGCGCGGAATGCCCTCCCGCCGGCGCCAGTAGCTCCCCTTCAGAAACGCCGACGTGGGTTGTCCACTGAGGAGCCCGGCGAGGGACCGCGCGCCGCGCAGCTTTGGAGACAGGCCGGGAAAGAGCCCGCTGCGTTCGATTGCGGGAGCGAACCGCTCGACTAGCCGCAGTCTTCTTTCGCTGAGTACGATCACGCGAGCGCGCCCAATTGACACGGCGCGCTTGAGGAGGCGCTCCTGAATCCGCACCTGGGCCGCCGGGCCATATAGGGCGCCAGTGAGCGTCCAGGCCCCGACCCCGTACACCCGCCGCAGGTCGAGGCGGACGCCCTCGGGCAGTCGCGCCCCGGCTGAGACCAGGTCGCGCGGAAACGATCGCTCCCCCGAGATCGCTCGCAGATCATTGGCCACGTGCGCGACGCTCTGTAGGACGCGCTGCATGCGCAGCTCGCGCAGCGGCTCGAGGCAGCGCAAGAAGTCCTCGTCCTCGGCGAAGAAGCACAGGAACGGGCGAAACGCCTCCGGCTTCGGGAGCAGCCAAAGCCCGGCGCGCGTCACGATGCCGAAGTTCGACTGCGTGAACAGCCCGTCGATGTACGGCCCGACGCCATAGGGAAAAACGTGCGCTGCCTTGGCTTCCGCGAAATGGCCGAAGCCCGTCTGCACGACCTCGCCGGTTCCCAGGACGACCTCGAGGCCGGAAACCGTGAGCAACCGGTTGCCGTAGGGCGTGTGCCCGAACCCGCGCTCGAGGATGTTGCCGATGAGGCTCGAATACGGGCTCGCTCCCGTGCAGTCCATCCAGAACGGCGCGTTCTCGCGTGCGAGCGCCCCGGCGAGCTGTGCCTGGGTCACACCGGGCTCGATCACCGCGTACCCGAGCTCACGGTCGATCGACAGGATCCGGTTCATCCGCCCCAGGTCCACGATCACCTGGCCAGGGAACACCGCGCAGGCATCGCCGTACCCCCAGTTGAGCCCGGTGCTGATCGGGTAGAGCGGAATTCGGTGCCGCCGCGCGATCTTCACGATCGCCGCGACCTCGTCCGTCCGTGCGGGTTTGAGCACGGCGGCAGGGCGTCGCGAGCTCGCGGAGCTGCTCCTCGCGTAGCGGTCCAGCGCATCCTCCACGGAGATGACGTGCTCGGGCGAGAGGCAGCTCGCCCATTCGGCGAGGGCGAGCTTGAGGCGGTCGTCCGCGATCACGCTCCCGGGCTCCAGTTAGGTCGCGCGAGCCTGCCTCGCACCTCGGCGCTCGGCGCCGCCCGGCCGCCGTTGTCGTTTAGGATCGCGTTGCGCGGGCGCGGAGCGCCGACAAATGGACAAACGGCCCCGGAAGGCCCCACCGCTTCCTCTGAAGTAACCGGGTCGAGCACGCACGTCACGCGGAGCTCGGGCGGGTGGTGCTCGCGCTCCACCGTGAATCGATCCTCGGTCACGTGCCCGGACGGGGCGGTAACCTGGATCCGAGACCTCGCGCTCATCGTCGCCCACCGAAGGATAGCAAAGGATAGAGGATAGAGAAATCATCTGTCTCGAACAAATCGGGGAGGAGCGCGGGGGCGAGTTCGCCTTGGGTGGACGAGCATGTCGGAGAGTCAGGAACAACGGGAGGGACGGACAGCGCTCGCTGCGAGGCGGCGCTAGCCACCGTCGGCCTTTCGATGCGCGAGGTAGTAGTCGAGCACCGTGTCCAGATAGTCGGCAGCGCGCGGCAGCGCGATGCTGGCCGCGCCGAGCAGCTGTCTGGTCTCGGTGTTCAGGAA
>JBOGJF010000476.1:0-4777 GCA_050747785.1 Vicinamibacteria bacterium | reverse complement strand
GTCGTCTGGAGAGCCTCCGAAACGCGCGTTCCGTCGTGGCGGTCAGTCGTTTCGTTCAGGAGACTCTGCCCATGGGTGGGTCGACCGTCATCCCCAACCTGATCGACTTCACGGCGATACAAGAATCGTTATCCGGACCCGTGCCGGCGCTCCCCGAGCGGTTCGTCCTTTTCGTGGGCAAGCTGGAGACCAACAAGGCTCCCGACCGCGCGCTCTCCGTTCTCGAAAAAGCCCGTCTCGACGTGCCATTCCTCATCGCCGGCACCGGGAGCCTGGAGCGCTCACTTCGCGAGCGGGCCAAGCGGTCGAACGTGGATGCCCGATTTCTCGGCTGGGTCAGCGAGAGCATGATCCACATCTTGATGCAGCGGGCGAGCGCGGTTGTCTTTCCCTCCCGATGGGAGGAGCCTCTCTCGCGTGTGCTTCTCGAAGGCCTCGGCACGGGAGCGTTGCTGATCGTCGAGCCCACTGGAGGGAGCGAGGAAATCGTCACCGATGGAGAAAGCGGTCTCCTCGCGCGCACCGAGGAGGACATGGCCGCGGCTCTGCGGCTGGCTCTCACCGAAAAGGATCTCGCTCGGCGCTTGCGTCGCGGCGCGGTTCAAAGAGCTCGCGAGCGATTCTCGTCCGATGTGGTTCTGCCTCGGCTGGAATCTCTTTACCACAAGGTGGCGGGGCGATGAAGATAGCCGTGCTGTCGCGAGTCGCCTATCCTCTGCACGGTGTCGGTGGGTTCGAGCGTCACGTGGGCGCGATGGTGCGGCATCTGGTCCGTAAAGGCATCGACGTTACTCTCTACACGGCTCCCAGTGAAGCTCACGAGTCGAGTGGAGTCTTGGAAGGCGCCCGCGTCGACTTCGTTCATTACCGCAGCATCCCTTGGCCGCGGCGGCCCGGGTTCGTGATCGCGGATCGCAACACGAATTATCTCGTCTGGAGCCTTCGGGCGGCTCGCCGGGTGATCGAGAATGGTGCCGATGTCGTCCAAGCGGAAGGAGCGGCGGGCTTCGGCTATGCGCTCTCGAGAAAACTAGAGAGCCCGCCGATGGTCGTGCATCCGGTCGGGATGGAGGAGTTCAAGGCCACTGGTCTGAAGCGAGCGGCATACCTGCCGTTGCGCGCGGCAGCTCGTTTCGCCGCACGCCGGGCGGAGCGGGTGATCGTTCCCGACCGCGTGATGATGGACGAGGTCCGGCGCTACCTGTCCGTAAACGAGGCGCGAACGGTCGTCCTCCCGACGCCCATCGATCTGGAGGAAGTGGATCGACCAGTCTCCCGGGCCGCCCGAGACGCGATCTGGGAGCGTTTGGACGTGGGGAGCTCGAAGACGGTCTTTCTGTCGGTAGGACGACTCGAGTCCAACAAAGGCTTCTCGATCCTCGTCGATGCGCTGGCTCGCGTACGGGAGGGGCTTCCCGTCGACTGGCTATGGATTCTGGTGGGAAGCGGACCCGAGGCGTCGCGATTGAGCCGGCGGCTCTCCGAGCTGGGGCTTACCCGCCACGTTCGCCTGGCGGGAAGAGTCTCGGACCAGGAGCTCTCGGCTCTCTACGATCGAAGCGATCTGTTTCTCCATCCGACGCTCTACGAGGGGAGCTCCTTGGTGACTCTCGAGGCCATGGCGCACGCGAAGCCCGTCGTGGCGACGACCGCAGGCGGTATTCCCGACAAGATCGAGCCCGGAAGAACCGGTTTTCTCGTCTCGGCTGGAGACGCGGGCGCCTTCGGGGCGGCGATCCTCGAGGCGTTGTCGGCGAGAGACCGATGGGCGGATCTCGGAAGAGCGGGCCGACAGCGGGTGGAGTCGGCGTTCAGCTGGAGCGGTCGTATCGATGACCTTCTGGATCTCTACCACGAGCTACTCCAAGACCGGCGGGGCCACGGGTGAGTGGTTCGGGTTCAAATCCCCCTTCGGCACCACCTTTCTTAACTTAAGCAATATAAAAGATTTGTGCTTCGAATCGTCATGACTTTCAAACTCTCCTCAAACCAAACGCCGCCAGTCACGGACCTTCCCCGTACCGAACACAGTCTGAACTGTAGTAACCTTGACCCTATAGAACCAGCAGCGGGTCTCGAATCTCAGTCAGGTCCATGTGCTAGATTTCATCGCCGAACACGGCACACTGCTCCTCGCGATCTACGGTGTACTGCAGGTCTGGATGATCGCGGCATGGAAGCAGTTCGTCTCTGCGGCGCGGCTCTCCGTCCACGAGAGCGCCAGAATTGAGGTGGGCTACAGTGCCTATGGCCCCACAGTGGGGCTGCACGGGGTATTGCGTACCTCGAACAAGAACGCGTTCGTCGAGTCGGTCCGTCTAGTCGTAATCAAGTTACGAGACTTCTCGCAACACGAGTTTGAATGGGAAATGTTCCGTGCATCACAAATCAGGTCGGACGGCGGGTACACAGAAATTCCAGCCGGGTTCCTTGTCCGACTCGATCAGCCATATCGCTACAACATCGTGTTCTCCGATAAACGTACTCAAGAAGAGGTTCTTCCGTCGCTTCTGAAGGTGACACGCGAATGGGGGTCGTACACTCTTTCCAAGCAGCCTGACATCTACAAGTTGATGGGAGAACAGAATCTCTCGTATGAAGTAGCAACAGAGCTGCTCTACACACAGGAGTTCATCAAAACGAACGGTGCATGGCAGCAGGCGTGGGAACTCCTTACCCGGAGAAACTATTGGGAAGCAGGGGAGTATGATTTGTCCGTGACCGTTAAAGCGGCCCCGCCAACGAAGACGATCTCACGGCAATGGCGATTCACTCTCGACTCGAACGACGCAGATGGATTCAACCTGAACGCAATCGTGACGTTGCAGCAAATGTGCCTTGGGAAGGGTACGTATTACTTCGCTTACTCTGACTATGATCCGACCTCTGTCCAGTCGTAGCCATCCAAGCAAATACGCCCACAGACGTTGAAACTGGGGTCCTTCCACTGTGCTTAGGCGGCAACCACACGACGAGTCAACGATCGAACTCAATGGTGAGTGGTGGCTTCCCGACGAGGCGGACCGACGTGTGGCTGGAGTTGTTCGTTATGATCCGACGGCGGCAATTCAAGCACGTTTTCGCGGAAGTCTCGTTTCTCCCGAATCGTACTACGACCGACCTAACAAGCCCATCGACTCAATATTGGGGCTCGCCGATGTCGGCGCGAAGTGTACCCTGCTAAGGAACTGGCGATCGCGACCTGACTTCTGGGTCATGACGCCGGAGGGGAAGAAGACCACGAGTCAGTTCTTCGAGCCAGAATTGCTCGTTGTTGGATGGCATATCCCATCGTCTGCGCACTGGAGACTGGAACAAGTTGCGGTTAACTACCTTCACCTAGAGAAGTGGATCGGGGCGCAGGCCTTCGAACCCCCGAGAAAACTACCGTTGCCGGACGACGAAGATCTGGATAACCTAATCGCCCTAGATATCAAAGCGCCGCTTGAGAGCCTCAGACTGCCAAGCCTTGAAGCCGAGCTAACTATCAAACACGAAATGCTGGCTGAAGGTGATCCGTTTCTCCAACTTGATCTTCGGCACCGCGCATGGATTGAGTTACAAGCTCGTGGAAGAGACTGGTTCGACTGGTTTTACCCGAAACTCTTGCATTTGGAGGGGCTCCTCTCGCTTCTCGTTCAACAACCTATACAGGCACGTGCGGCACGTGCTTTCCGAGAGTCGGATGACTTCGAGTTCTCTGCTGACCTGTTCTGGGTGCCGGCTGTTGGGATGACCCCATCAAGAATCGATCCACAAGAGATTGGCTTTCCCCTACAAGAAGTTAGAGACATCCTGGTACACACCATTGAAGAATGGTTCGCAAAGAGAGAGGTCTACGACATACCGCTTCAATTGTATCTTCAGAGTTTTCATCATACTGGGCCCACCCAAACGGCCGCACTTCTAGGGCTGATGAGCGCGATCGAGTTCCTCCACAGAAGCACTGCTGGGGGTGAATATCTTGAGAACTCAGAGGAATTCGATTCGGTTTTTCAGGGTATTCTGTCCAGTCTTCCCAAGGGGTTGGATACTGGCTTGAGGCGAAGCATAGAGGATCGACTGCGGTACGCGAACGAATACGTTCTGCGAAAGCGTATGGATACAATCCGGGACAGCCTCGTACCGTCGGTGCAAGGAATGCTGGGGATTGGTTCAAAAAACTTCTGGAAAAGAGTGGTGGATACCCGCAATTTCCTTACACACTACAGTGAGGGCAAACATATTCACCCCTACGAGGACCGACACTTTCCCTTCGTTGTATACATACTGCGACGATTACTATCACTGCTACTGCTCAGAAGCCTAGGGATCCCGGATAAAACGATTGAAGAGGGTCTGAAACGGAGCAGCAGCCACTGGTACCTGGACGCATAGTTGACCCTCTTCGCGTCGGTGAAGAATGGAGCCGATCCTCACTGCCGCAGCCTTCTGAGCGCTCTCCAACACGTGAGCGTAGATGTTCATCGTGATCTCCAGCCTCTTGTGCCCTAACCTCGTCTGAACTGTCTTCGCCGGTACTCCGTCGAGCAGCGCCAGAATTGCCGCAGCGTGCCGTAGCCCGTGGAACTTGATCCGCCGGACTTGGCGTTCTCGATGAGCTTGTCGAATTCGCGCTCCGCAAGATTGTTCTGTCCTTGTAGGCCGCGCGGTTCGCCATCTTAATCCCGGCCTGGTGCTTCTTGTGAGCGGCGAGGATCGTGACAAGTTCCGGGGACATGCCGATGGTCCGGATCCTGCTTCGGTGGCCCAAAGAGCGGATCTCGCCCCTTCGCTC
>JBOGJF010000475.1:0-5251 GCA_050747785.1 Vicinamibacteria bacterium | reverse complement strand
CCTCAATACCATCCAGAAGCGCGGGGACGAGACGACCGCCGAGGCGGTCGGCTGGCTAGGGTCTCATCATGCCGAAGGACGGACCTTCCTTTGGCTGCACCTCTATGACCCTCACGATCCCTACGACCCGCCCGAGCCCTACGCCACCCGATATGCCGGGAAACCCTACGACGGTGAGGTGGCCTGGTCGGATGAGTTGGTGGGTAGACTCGACACCGCCCTCGAAGAAGCTGGCATGCGAGACGACACGTTGCTCGTCGTCACCTCGGATCACGGTGAGGCTCTGGGGGAGCACGGCGAGACCGGCCATGGCTATTTCGTCTACGAGACGACTCTGCGCGTTCCTCTGATCTTTCGCGGACCGGGGATTGTCCCTGGCCTTCGCCTCGAGACCACGGCGAGAACAGTCGATCTCTTTCCCACGATCCTCGAGCTACTCGGGTTGGCGCCGCCCCAAGAGCTGACGTTATCGGGAAGGAGCCTGGCCGAAGCGATTCGCGGCGGTGACGCGCCACCTCAAGACCTGACCTATGCCGAAAGCCTCATGCCTTTCCTACGCTACGGGTGGAGCGAGCTCCAGGTGGCTCGAAAAGGAAGCTGGAAGTACATTCAGGCGCCCAAGGCGGAGCTCTACGACCTCGAGAGCGATCCCGGCGAGCAGGAGAATCTGGTACGACGAGAGCCGAAGGAGGTCGATGCTCTTCGTACGAGCCTCCAGGCATTTCTTGAAGAGAAGGAACGGGCCGAACGCCCTGACGCGGAAGCGGCGGAGATCCCGCCAGACCTCGCGGAGAAGCTGGGAGCTCTGGGATACCTCGGCTCCGGATCCGAGCCCTCATCGAGCGAGACCGAGCGCGCCGATCCCAAGGACAAGCTCGCGGAATTCAAGATCGTCCATGGGCTCATGCGTGAAGGGCTGACCCTCATGCAGGAGAAAAACTACTTAGAAAGCATCAAGCACTTTCAAGATTTGCTCGGCCGCGGCGAAGACAGTTGGGAGGTTCACTACTATCTCGGCCGCGCCCTGATGCGGCTCCAGAGATCGAAAGAAGCCCTACCGCATCTCGAGACGGCGGCCCAAAGAGATCCGGGCAATGGTCCCGCCACGCTCGAGCTGGCCGCATGTCGTCTAGAGCTGAACGACCAGGAGGGCGCAATCGCCGCCCTTCGGGCCGGTCAGAAAGGGAGCCCGCGAAACCCCGCCCTCTACCGGCGTGAAGGAGAAATCTGGCTCCGTGCCGGCGAGCGGCGGGAGGCAGCTCGCGCCTTCGAGAACGTGCTCGATTTGGCGCCCCAAGATGCGTTGCTGCGCGTCCGTTTGGGCGAGATCTATCGAGACTTGGATGAGACCGATAGGGCGATCCGTTTCCTGCGCGAGGCCGTCTCTCTCGACCCTGAGCCCGCCTCGTACTGGAACTCCCTGGGGATGGTCCTGGGAGGAGCGGGAGATATGGATGAAGCCGTCGGGGCCTTCCGGAAGGCCATCGAGCGTGACGGCGACAACGGGCAGTATGCCTACAATCTCGGCCTGGCCCTTCTCCGGCTGGGGCGGGCCGACCAAGCGGAGGCTTACTTCCGCAAGACGCTCGAGCTCGAGCCGGGATTTGAGCCGGCGCGAGAAAGACTCGCCGAGCTCCACCCAGATTGACGCGCTATCGAACCGTACCGCGCGTCAGAACGACAGCTTGAACCCAAATTGAAGTCTGCGAGGACCGACAAAAGTACTCGGGACTCCAAAGACATCCTGAGTGCCGACCTGGCTGGCGACATCCAGGGCGGCATCGGAGTTGAAGACGTTGAAGACATCGGCGAGCACACTTGCCCGGAGCGACCCGTAAACGGGGAACGCTTTCTCGACGCGAAGATCCACCAGGTTCTGGTCGTCCACGCGACGGCTCCCGTCGTTGGGTTCGTTGAAGATCTCCTTAATGCCCTGGTTAAGAGACGCTTGCACCTGTCGTACCCAGGGGCGTCCGGTGAACCACTGCCAGTTCGCCGCCAGCGCAATGTCGTAGGGTAGCTCGTACACCGCCTGGACTTTGAACATGTAGGTGCGATCCGACCAGACGATCCCATCGGCGTTGATGAGATCGTTCGGATCCCTTCCGAAGTCGAAGTTGTCGGTGCTGCTAGCGTCGCTCGAAGGCGATTCCGTCGAGCCGCTGTTCAGCCCTTCGTTCTTGGACACGGTGAACGAGCCGATCAAGGACCATCCCTGGGAGAAGCGTTTGGTAGCCGTAACCGCGAACCCGCGGTACGTCTGATTGAAGTCCGGCGGATTGGTTAACAGGAAGAGATTGGTGTCGTTCACTTGATTGAAAACGGTGATGATCTCTCCCGTCAGTGGATCTTCAAAAGGGATCTCCTCGTAAACAGCGCCCTGGTTTCTCTGCCCCAAAAAATCCCTGGATCTCTTGTAGACGAAGGTGGCATTCACTCCGAGATCCGGCAGAATTTCCCGATCCATCCCGATGATGAACTGATCCGTATACGGGTCCTTGACGTTCGGGTCGATCCCAAACTCCTCGCTGGGATTGATGACGAAAAACTCCTCGTACTCACCGGTATCGGGGTTCCATTGTCGTTGCGATATCCGGGAAATCGAAGGAGACAGATCGCCCACGGGCCCGGTGATGAGGGCTTGGTAGTAACGCCCGTAGTGGGCACGAAGGGCGGTCTTGCCGTCCTCGGTGAGTCGGAAGGTGGCACCGACCCGCGGTGACACGACGTTCCAGGTGAAGAGGTGACCCAGACCCGTGACCGTAGCGCCGGTCTCGTTGCCGTCATTGTCCAGGACCGGGAAGTCGGGATTCTCGGCGGTCGAACGATCGTATCGTACCCCGACGTTGATGCTCACTCTCTCCCCAATCGTCCAGGTGTCGTCCGCGAAAGCGCCGAAGCTCTTCACGTTGGCTCCGTAGTGATAGGGAGTCTGGTAGTAGGCCAGGTAAGGCTCGCCGTAGTAATCGTAGAAGGCTACCCCACCCGGGAATCCACTGCGGTAATCGTTCCCTGCGGTGGAGAACTGAACGCCGAATCGGAAGTCGTGGCTCCCGCTCCCCAGAAAGTCGTCGGCATAGTGAGAGACTTTTCCGCTGAACTGGCTCTTCCAAATCTCCCCGTCGTACCAGTACGGAGTATTCACCGAGTAGTAACCGGTTCCCACGTCATAGTGGCCGGGCACCGACGTCGTCCCGGACACGGGCTCACCGTGATCGTTACCGTAGAAGCCCGCGTAGCGGACGTCAAAGTAAGTCTCGTCGTTCACGACCGACGTCCAGGTGACGTTCGGCGTGGGATTGTCCCCCGTCTCCTCGACCGTGGTCTCGGGCGGTCTGACGAAGGAGACGTCTCCGGGAATCCGGTAATAGTCGTTATGGAGCTGCCCGGTGAGCTTGTTCTTGGAATTGATCTGCCAGGTGACTTTCCCAAAGATCCGGTCGGCCTCTTCCCGCTCCGGGAACTGAGGGTCGACTCCGGGCTGTGACGAATGATCGCGGTAAGTCTGGACTCCTCCATAAAACCAGATCTTGTCCTTCACCACCGCGCCCCCCAGCTGAGCGCTGATATCCCGATACTTGGCTCGATGGTAGGGAAACTCCCGAAAGAGGGGGTCCTGTTGATCCTCGGTGTTCGAGGCAGTCAGTCCCTGCGTTTGAAAGAAGGCGTTGAAGTCCCCGTGGAGCTCGTTCCCTCCCGACTTGGTGATCACGTTGATGACCGCTCCTTGCACGTTGCCATACTCGGCGGGAGCGCCCAGAGACAGAATCTCCATTTCTTCGATGACGTCCGGGCTGGGATAGGGCCAAGCCGCGCCGCTGATGGGAGCCGTCAGGTCGGTGCCGTCGAGCTGATACGAGTTCTCGTTGGTGTTCGAGCCGAAAAACGCGGTACGGACTGGCTCATTGTAACTAGTTTGCGCGGCGCCCGGGGCGGCATTGACCAGATCGAAGAAGGAGTAGCGAGTGACCGGAGTGTTCTCTATGAACTCCTGAGTGTAGTTGGTCGACTCGCTGGATCTCGTGGCGTCGACGACGGGATTGGTCGCCAAGACGGTGACCACTTCTTCTAGTGCAGCCAACTCCAGAGTCACATCTTCCGTGACCGTGCTACCTACGACCACCCGCAACCCGCTGCGCTGGATGGTTTGGAAACCTGCGAGCGACACCGTGAGCTGGTAGTCTCCCGGGGGCAGTGCCGGAAAGCGATACTGACCATCGTCCCCGCTCACCGTGGCGCGAGGACCACCGATGAGAGCTTCGCTTCGAACCTCAAGCGTCGCGCCGGGAAGGGAGGCTCCGGTCGTGTCTTTGAGGACACCACGGATCGAACCGGTGAGCCGCTGTGGGTACGCGGAGGTTGCCGAGAGAAGCACGAGGCACGGAAGAACCAAGACCAAAAACTTCCTTGGACATTTCATACCTGCCCCCTTGGAAGTGGCGGAGTCATGTAGCGTGAGGAGGGTACCAGAAGTCGAGGAGGCCGTGCAAGACACGGCTCAGGAGAATCGCTCCAGCCAGTCTCGCAACCGCATGGCGTAGTAGCTCCCCTGAAACCCGAGGAAGCGGAAGGGCTCCGGGGGAAGGGGCCAACCCGGACCCGCCAGGTATAGGAGCTCCTTCCAGCGGCTCTCTTGTCCCACGATCCAATCTGCCATGACACGGCCCGAGAGCGTGCCAAGGGAAACTCCCACTCCCGAGTAGCCCAGTGCGTAGAAGATGTTGTTTGCCTTGCCCGTCCGCCCGATGATAGGAGTGCGACGCCAGGTCAGCGCGACTGGCCCGGACCAGCGGTGCGTGAGCGTAACACCCTTGAGACAAGGGAATGTCGCGACCATCTCGCCCTCGAGCCTAGAGTAGATGCGCTCGCTTTGGGCCGGGGAGTCCACTCCGAAGTGGTAGAGCACCCGGCCTCCGAAGAGAATTCTCCTCCCGCTCGGCCGCACGTAATTGTGAATGCGCCTCAGGTCGGAGTATCCCTCCCGTCCCCGCCAGCTCAACTCCTTCCAAAGGCCATCGGACAAAGGCTCAGTCAGGATGATGAAGGAGAGAAGTGATACCGCTCGATCTCGGATCACACCGAGCCGGGCCGCCGGCAAATAAGCGTTGAGCCCCAAGACCACTTTCCGCGCGAGCAGGCTCCCTCGCTCGGTCGCGACCCGCACCTCGCCTCCTCGCCGAGATTCGTCGAGCTCGGTCACCCTTGTCTGCTCGTAGACGCGAACACCGGCCCGCAGCACCGCTCGCTTGAG
>JBOGJF010000474.1:0-8966 GCA_050747785.1 Vicinamibacteria bacterium | reverse complement strand
CGGCCGTCGTAGTCGTAGCCATACCGGCCGAGGATACTGACTCCCTGCTGGACTTCTCCAAGCTGATCTCGGATGTCAAAGAGGAAGCTCGTCGTGACACCGTCGGCGGTCTTCGAGGTGGTGTTGCCGTTGGCATCGTAGGTGTAGCGGGTGAGCTCGGTGCCCGTGGAGGTATCCGTGATGGTGTCGAGGCGGTTGATAGCATCGTAGTGGAACGTCTTATCCGACGCCTCAGCACCGCTGGTCACTTCCTGGACGCGGTTTCCAGCCAGGTCGTACGTGTACTCGACCGTTCGGTCTGGGTACGTGACCGTCTCCAGGCGATTGACGGCGTCATAGGTATAGGTCGTTTCCTCGGTTCTTCCGGCGTTCGTTTCGACTTGGGAGAGGCGGTTTCCGTTTGAGTCAATGGCAACTGGAAGGGGTCCATAACCCTGTGGAAACACACCAGCATAGGGGTTCCAGCGAGAGGCTTCGGCACTGAAGGGAAGAAGGCTCAGGACCGAGGCGACGAAGAGGAAGCGGCTAACAGACTTCATCGACAGGGCTCTTCTAATGCCCTGGCCGCTTCTTTTTCTTCCACAAGCGTTCGCGAGGATGGGCCTTCGATAAAACGGCCTTGAGATCGTCGACGCGGACCTCGGTATAAATCGCCGTGGTTCGGATTTGGCTGTGGCCGAGAAGCTCCTGGATGTGACGGATGTCCGCACCCCGTTGCAGAAGATGGGTCGCGCAGGCGTGCCTTAGGGCGTGCGGATAAACCCGCTGTTCGATGGCGGCAGAGACGGCGTGCCCTCGCACCATGACCTCCAGTAAGCTCGGGCTCATTCTTTTCCCCCACCGGGTCAGAAAGAAGGCTTTTTCCTTCGGGTCATGCACCAGATGAGGGCGCACTTGTTCCAGATACACGCCCACCACCTCCGCGGTCTGGCTGGGAATGGGAACCAAGCGATCCTTTCTCCCCTTGCCATCCCGAACCCAAAGCGATGGCTCCCTTAAGTCGACATCGAACACGTTCAACCGCACACACTCACTCCTTCGGATAGCGGTGCCGTAGAGGAGCTCGAGAACGGCCCGGTCTCTTTGCCCTATCATCGAGCTCGAAGAGGGTGTCCCGAGAAGTCGCCTCACCTGGGATTCGGTGAGTGCCTTGCGAGGAAGCCTTTGGGCTCTGGGAAGTCGAAGTCTTTGGGCAGGATTCTTGAGAATCACGTTTCTTCGATCGAGGTAAGCGAAGAAGCTTCTCACGGCGGAGAGATAGGTACTCTGGGTCCACGTGGAGAGCGGCTTTCCTTTCGGAGTCCTCCTGTCTTTGAGATATCGAGCAAAGCCGAGAAGATGCTCCTCCGTGACGGCACCGAGATCGTGAACCCCCTCTTCTCTTAGGTGAGAGAACAACGTGGGCAGGACGCGCCCGGCATGTTGCCGGGAGGAGGCCGAGAACCGATGGAGCTCGAGCTCTTCGAGGAACGTGTGAAGGTGAGATTCCCAGGCGTTCATCCGCGAGGATGTGCCCGCGCGATGACCCTCCTCAAGTCGGAGATCTCGACGCGCGTGTAACGCTGGGTGGTCTCGAGCGAACGGTGACCGAGGAGCTTTTGAATGTAGCGGATATCGGCTCGCCCCTTGAGAAGATGGGTCGCCACGCTGTGACGGAAGGTATGGCAAGTGACCGTCTTTTTGATCCCGGCCTTTTTGGCGTAGTGCTGAACGATGCGGGACAGCACCGCTCGGTGCAGCTTTCCTCCCTTATCGGCTAAGAAGAGGACAGAGCTTTTGTTCGACCGTCCGATCTCGGGCCGACCGAGCTCGAGGTACCTTTCGATAGCTTCAGCCGCCGCGGAGGTCAGGGGAACGTTGCGGTCTTTCCGGCCCTTTCCTAGAACGATACGCACGGTCTTGTCTTCGGTGTCGACATCTCCCGGCCTGAGCTTCGAAAGCTCACTGACCCGGATACCGGTGGCATAGAAGGTTTCGAGAATCGCTCGGTCCCGAAGCCCGGTAGGTGTTTTCTCCTTGGCGGATTCAATCAGGCGGCGAACCTCCTTCGGAGTGAGAATGGCCCTTGGAAGTCGGCTCTCTTTCCTTTGGATCTCTAAAGAGCTCGCCGGGTCATGGAGCGTGTGACCGCTTTCATAGAGGAACCGAAAGAGGCTCTTGATCGCCGTCAGACGATTCAGTTGAAAGCCCAGCGAGTAGAGCCTCCCATCCTTCTTCTTCCGACCCAGAAGCTGATTCTGATACGTCTGAAGGTCTTCGGTGCGAACCTCCGTCAGCTCGATGCCCTGGTCTGAGAGCCAGGAGAGGAAGCACCTCGCGTGCGAGAGGTACTCCGGCACCGTGCGTTCGCCGTAGCGGATGTGAAGCGAGTTCTCGTAACGCCGATAAAGCCTTGCCGTTTTCGCTGACATAGTGGCGTGCTGGTTTCCCTGGCGAAGTGGCGAAGTTCGATTCATGTCCTTCGGTTCCAGTGCCTTAAACCTTGCCACGACGAGTGGCGAGGGTTGGCGAAGTGGCGAAGTGGGTGAGATCCTCGGGGGTGAGAAGCCCGAGAACGAGGCCTTCTGACGGGCCACGGCCCGTCAGGCGATAACGGACCGCTTTGCCTTGCCCTTTCATCTCCGCCTCTAAGTACTCGAGCTCCGTGAGCTCCGTAAGCCACCTCCTGACCGTGGAGTCCGGTAGCTGCAGCGCCTGCCTTATTTCTCGGCGGGTCACGGCTCCTTCGCTTCCTTGGGCGAGGTCCCGGATACGCTCGTAGGCTCTTTTAAGGGAAGCCTTGAGGTCAGAGAGCGTCTCGGCGAGAGCGGTCCTCGCGAGCCGGTAGGCCACCGCGTAATCTTCGGTCGTCGCCAGGATGACGCCGTTCTTTTGCTCTCTTTGATACTGGTGGAGAAAGGCAGAGACCTCGATGAGGTTCAAGAATCGAGCGTGATCCCGACGCGCCCTCATCCAGGTCGAGGGGAAGGTCAGCTTGTCGGCAAAGGGGATGACCACGGGAAGAGGCTCTAAAAGCCTCTGGGCGTTCCAATGCCGTTTCACCAAGTCTTGGGCTCGCGCTTGGACCCTGAGCCCGTCTTCGGTTTTCATGAGACGCTGGCGTTCGTGGATTTTCTTGGTCTGCTCGACCGATTCGTCCATCGCAAGCTCGAAGCAACGGGTCGCGTTCTCATAGTTCAGTTGAGAGGCGGTGGTGGCCTCGATGAAGGCTGCTCTCGCTTCTACCGTGAAGACCTTGGTGCGAAGGTTTCCCGTCTGGGGGTCCTTGATGGGAGCCGCGGCAATCAGCTTCTTCCGGCTCTGAAGCACCCGGATGGAGTAGTCGGCTTCGATAGAGCCATAGCGTTCTTCGACGATGACGAGCTTTCTATCCAGGAAGTCGGGGTCGACATAGTAGAGGCTTTGGGGAGTGAGGCGCGTGAGAAGGACGACGTCTTCCGGCGGAGTGAGCCGTTCGATGACCTCGGTGAGGCCGCTCTTCCCTGCCCCACTCTGAGAAAGGATGACGGCGGAAAGGGGGTCTTCGAGCTTTCTCGAGATGGCGACCAGGTAGAGAAGTCGTCGGTTGATGTCCTCTCCCACGAAGCCCAGGGCGTCGACGTCGTTCGAGACCTGGTCGAGAAGGTCGGAACGTCGAAGGAGCTTCAGGGCCTCGGTGCGTTCAGGCTCGGTCATCGAAGGTGATGAAGGAGTCTCATTCTCCGCCTTCCCTTCTTCCGAGAGTTTCTCGGCTTCAACGAGAAGGGCAAGCAGATCGGCTTCGATAGTCTCACCGCCCACGCCTAGGGCCCTTGAGATACGACGGCCGAACTCGGTGCGACTACGAGACGAGTAGAGATCGAGCGTGTCCACGTGGAATCGACTGCCTCTTTCGAGCCTCACCGTGGCCCGCAGACGGCCGAGCTGTGCCGGATACACACGAGCGTGATAGGTGAGCTCGTTCTTTCGAAGAACCAGCTCTCCATCTTGCCGGATGAGACCCTCAGTTAACGGAGAGGAAGTGACCAGGGCTGGCTGCGTTTTACCGAGTAGCTCACGGAACACATCGCCCGCGTCACCGTTTCGAGAGACGAGAAGCTCATTGGCGTCCTTGATGCCATCGGGGAAAGAGACGACCTGAACGGCCATGCCGGCCGAGGAGATTTTTGTTTTAATCGCCTCGGCCGCTTTTTGGCCGGCTTCGTCGTTATCCAGGGCGAGAACGACGCGCTTCACCGATTCCCTCGTGAGAAGATCCAGATGGTCCGACGTGAAGCCGTTCGTTCCATAAAGAGGGATGGCGTTCGCGATCCCCGCCTGGTGGAAAGAAAGCGCATCGACGATGGATTCGGTCAGGATGATTTCTGAGGAAAGCTTGGCCGACTGGTAGTTCACGACCCCTCGGAAAGGCCCGGGAAGATAGCAGTGGCGCTCCGTTCTCATCCCACGGCCATAAAGAGACGTCCACTTGCCAGTTAAAGGGTCTGGGATGGGAACGACGATGCAGCCACCGAGAAGCTCTCGACCTTGTTTCGTAATCACACCTAAGGACAGGAGCTCCTCTCGCACTTGGCCGTCTTTCGGCACCCGCTCGAGCAAGGACCCATCGGCATAGCCGATTTTGTAATCCAGAATGAGCTGGGCATCCGTCAGTCCTCGGCTTCTCAGATATTGCTGGGCGTCCTCTCTCTCACAAAACGTCTTGTGGTAGTGCTCGACCACTCGCGAGAGAAGCTCCCCAGCTACGACAGGCTTTTTCGAGTTTTCCGTTTTTCTCTTAGGAGTGGGGCGTTCCTTCATGACGTCGGCGAGAGAAAGCCCGGCCCGTTTCGCCAGAACATCGAGCGCCGCACCGAAGCTCACCTTGTCGTGACGGGTCACAAAGCCAATCACGTCGCCCGAGACCCCACAACCGAAGCAATGAAAGAGTCCTTTGGAAGGCGTGATGGTGAAGGATGGAGTCTTCTCTCGATGGAAGGGGCACGAAGCCACCAACGACTTCCCCTTCCGCTTAACCGCGATACCGCGCTCGGCCACCACCGCGGCGAGCTCGTTCGCCGTCTTGATTTGCTCGATCCCTTCTTTGGTCACCTGCATCTCTCCTCTCCTCCTTACGGATGGCATCGAAGGCCAGGTCTTTGAGACGTCGCACCTCGCTCTTCAGAAGACGGAGATCCACCGTCGCCTCGCCCCGGTGATACTCCCGCTCGGCTTCATCCAGTCCTTCGATCTGGAAGACGGCGACCCGACGGCCGTTGAGCCCTCGCACATCCACCGCCTTGAGCTCCCCTCCCCGGACCAACACAAACGCGCCCAAGAAGAGGTCATCGGTTTGGATCACCGCCTGGTCTCCTTTCCGTTAGCTCCGAAGCCGACGCCGGCGCCCCAACCTGCCAACCGCATCAACCGGCGTCGGCCCAGAAGCTTCTCGTCCTTGTTTCTCCAGGAAGCCGGCGCCGAGTGCCTTTCGACCAGGACCTTGGCCCCAATGCACCCAAGCGCCGGCTCCTGGACTCCGTCCCTCGCGGACAGAGATCGTCAGAAGCCTATGGATGACGTGAGGAGAGATCGGCTAAAGTGAGGATTCGAGGTGAGCGCCGTCTTGCCTCGCCAGGGCCGCGCCGGAGAGTCCGCCAAGATTCCGCCGGCGTCGGCCCTTCTCGTTTTTGCTTCGCGTTCGGGCTGAACCCAAACTTCCGGAAACCCTGTCAAGGGAAAAATACGGCATAATTCCGATTTCGAAGCTACTCACGGTACGTGGTATTTTTAGTATCTATTGATTCTATATGTCAAGCGTTTTTTTTGATGGCAATAAAGAACACCACAGGAACTGACCCTATACTTCACGGATGGGCAAACGCGCTGTCCTCAGGCAAAACAAGGCGCTGAAGAAAGAGATCGCTCAACGCCTTCGGGACGCCAGGCGTCGGCGAGGCATGACCCAGGTGGAGCTCGCGGCGAGGCTCGGCACGAACCAGACCTACGTTTCGAGCGTCGAGCGAGCCAGCCGTGGACTCACCGTCCAGCAGCTCGTCCGGCTCTGTCGGGCCTTGAGGATTTCTCCTGAAGAGATTCTCCGGGAGACAAAGCAAAGCAAGGACAACGGAGCGATCAGCGACCGAAGGTTTCTCCGCCGCCTCCAGAAGATCGACGGTCTGTCGAAGCGGCAGAAAGAGAACCTCCTTGGCACAATCGACGCCTTCCTGAAGAGCGCGAACGTCAAGTAGCACCGATTTCCCGAGATAACAAGGAGCGTTTCACGGAAAAATCTCGTCTAAAGGCGTGAGGGGCGTCAATCGAGTGGGGTTGCTTCGATGCACTCTTTCGCGTAGAGTGTCTCCGACCAATGCCACTTTGTACCAGGACCGATTCCCTGGCCCCAGGGGGAGAGCCTCGTGACACGACGTGATACCACGGCATTTGAATCAAAGCAGAACGATGAGTACCTGGATGAACGGAACGAGCGAGTAGCAGAGCCGCTCGAGCTATTCCCGCCCAAGAATCCCAACCCTTCGACTCTTCTTCCCAAGAAGCTGATTGCCGACTACAAGACAGCGTGGGGCGCGGCCTATTGCGGTAATTCGGTGGAGTTACTGTCCTCTCTTCCCAAGGAATCGATCGATCTCGTCTTCACCTCGCCACCCTACGCGCTCCATTTCAAGAAGGAGTACGGAAACGTCGACAAAAACGAGTACGTCGATTGGTTCCGTCCCTTCGGTGAGCAGATCTTCCGGGTTCTCAAACCGACTGGAAGCTTCGTCCTCAACATCGGCGGCAGTTACAACGCCGGCTCTCCCACGCGTTCGCTTTACCACTTCCGGGTACTGCTGATGCTTTGCGATGACGTGGGATTCCACCTCGCTCAGGAGTGTTTCTGGTACAACCCTGCCAAGCTTCCGAGCCCTGCCGAATGGGTGAACGTTCGCCGGATGAGGGTCAAAGACTCCGTCGAGTACATCTGGTGGCTTTCCAAAGATCCGAACCCCAAGGCCGACAACAGCAAGGTTTTGGCCGAGTACAGTGCCGACATGAAAAGGCTTCTCGTCAAAGGATACCGGGCGAAGGAGCGTCCGAGCGGACACAAGATCACCGACAAGTTCGCTGACCGCGGGGGCTCCATACCGTCAAACGTCGTCATCCGGGGCAATAACGAAAGCAACAGCGATTACATCAAGCTCTGCGCCGAACAGGGCTTCAAACCACATCCGGCGCGTTTTCCCGCGGCACTACCCGAGTTCTTCATCCAGTTTTTGACGGATCAGGAGGACCTCGTCGTCGATCCGTTTGCCGGAAGCAACACCACCGGGGCAGTCGCTGATAGACTCAGGCGCCGCTGGCTGGCGTTCGAACTCGAGACTAAGTACGTCGAAGCCTCACGCTTGAGATTTCCACAGGCAGAGGAACAGTCACGTGCTGCAAGATCTCGATGATGTCCTGGCCGTAGTCGAGAAAGTCTATCTAAAAGGCTCGATACCCAAGCACTTCCTCAAACTTCAAAGCGTTCGGAGAATCAGGGCGGGAGAGGACCCTCGCGTCGTTGCCCGGTCCGTTCGATCGACAGCCAAACATCTCCAATCGCTTCTCGAGGCCTCGGACCCTATTGCTGCGACGCTCGGCGCCGACCTCGATTCCAGCCGCGAAGAGGTTCGTCTGGGCCGTGCCCGCGCCATGCTCGGCCAGCTGCTTTTAGGCGACTTAGCCGAGCGGGTCTTCGAGACGATCTACAAAACCACCATGGGAAGCCATGAACTCGCCTTGGAGGACGACCGAGAGTCGAGGTCGGAAACCGACTATCGAGTCCTCAACGGCCAGAATCGGCCGGTGTTTCGAATCAACATCAAGTTTCACGGCTCGCTCTTTCGCAATGCGCGCGACCTCGTCGATCTGGACCCCCTCGACTGTTTCGCTCTCGCGACGTACAAGATCTACCAGGCGCTCCAGAAGCAAGAGCGCGAAGTCCTTCCATATATCTTCGTCATCGTCGGGGTTCCGAACCTGAAGGGCGAAGAGGTCGGCAGAATCGTGCCCGAGGACCTCGCGCACCTTGCCGCATTGATTCAGGCTTCTCGGATGCCAGGAAAGCGCGACCTCGAAGATCGAATCGTCGAGCATCTCATCGATGAGGAGCAACCTGAAGACGTGAAGAGGTCCATTCGGGGCTTCTATGAGCAGATCGACAAAGCGGAGTGGCGAGTTCTGTCGGCACGCAAGGCGGACATGCTCCTTCGCGAGAAGCTTTTCGATCGAGTCTTCGCCGTTCGCGTCCGCGCGTTCGCTCGGAACTACCGCAATGCGGAGCTCGACATGCACTTCTCCTTGAAGGAAGACCTCACACTTCTAAAGGAGTTCCTCGCTCTACTCAAGGAACGTGGCCTTCACGGCCTCACCGCCCACCTCGAGCGGGGACTCGTCTAAATCCGTCCTTCATGAGAATCCTAGCCTGCACCTTCGGGCGCGGCGCTTGCATTGCCGCTGCCCGCAATCCATGAGCGGGCAACCGCCGCGCCCTCCGGTCGTTTTCGCTGCTAAACCGCGGAGGGTCTCCGTGCTCGCGCTCCGGCCGGCCGGTAAGGAGGGGCACGATGACACCGGCCGTCCTCCGCTGGCTGCGCGCGGAGCCCGCCATCAAGAAGTCGCCTCGGTCATGGTGATTGCAGCTAAGGAGGAAAGCGCGAGCAATCACCCTGCCCTTCGGCCTCCGTTCACCGCTTCTTTCAAACAGGAAGAGACTCCTCGGCCAGGAAGCTGGTACCGAGCTTCCCGGCCTCGGAGCCTCGACATCGAAACCGTATTCGACTGACTCAGTCACCCCCGCCCACCAACGATGACCGGCGGCTTCTTGGCGATCGACATGACGCCCGCCCCAAGCTACGGAGGGAGTCGGCCTCGCTTCGCGAACGGGCAAGGCTGACGCAGCGGAGCAAGGTCCGCGACCCTTCGCTGCAATGCAATCGACTAAGCTTCGGTCACGTCCCTTGCATCGCTGT
>JBOGJF010000473.1:0-4027 GCA_050747785.1 Vicinamibacteria bacterium | reverse complement strand
GAGTGCCGAAGCGTTGTCCGGATCGACGGCGAGGACTTCATCAAACTCTTCCGTGGCAGCTTGCAGCTTGCCTTGTTGGGCCAGCGTGTTGCCCAGGTTCACGTGTAAGCGCGCATCGTCCGGGCGGATCTCGATCAGTCGCCGATACAAGGCCTCAGCCTCCTGGTAGGCACCGGATTCTTCGGCGACGATCGCCCGCCTCAGCAGAGACAAGGACGAGACGGATTCTCTCCTCATCTGAAAATAGATCGGGTCGTTCAAAATGATCTGGCCGGTGAGCTCGGAGGCCAGGCGAGCCTCCTTCAACGCAGCCTCGTCTTCGCCCCGGCGACGGTGGACGAGCGTGAGAACCGCATGGATCGCAGCGGCGTCGGCCTTGAGCTCGGCAGCACGCAGCAGATGGCTGAGGCTTCTCTCAAGATCCCCCTTGGCCAGGTACAACCGTCCGAGGCCGAACTCAGCCGGCGTGCATCCGGGATCGACAGCTAGGGCTTCGGCATACTTTTCCAGCGCCCTCTCCGGTTGATTGTCGGCCTCGAGAATTTCCGCCTGGACGACGTAGGTCGGCGAGTACCTGGGTCTCAGACGGGAAGCGCGCTCCGCATGCGACAACGCCCGTTGGTCATCCCTGCCTCTCAACGCGTAGGCGAGCAGGTGGTGCCAGCGGAATGGCGCCGGATCCAGAGCGATGGCCTGCTCGTAGCACGTCGTCGCCTCCTTCTCAAATTCGTGGGCGTGAAAAACCATCCCCAGCCGTCCCCAGGCTTCGGGCGACTCCGGTTGAGCGATGACCGCCTCGCGGAATTCTTGAACTTTCGCCGCCACGTGTGGCTCCATGGCCGAAGCGTCCGGGTCTGGCGCGGCAGGAGTGTTCTGAATTGGCAAGTAGCGAAATCCCGAGGTGGCCGCGAGAGTTGCCAGCACCAACAAAATGGGTTGACTGAACAGGAACCGCGCGGCTTGGCCGCTTCGAGGCAACTCTTCTAAACGTTTCCTGCTCACGGCGTCTTCTTTCCGGTGCCCTTCTCCACGACGATGCTCTGGTTGAGGGCAACGCCCGGGAAGTCCTCGAGCGTGCCGTCGGGCCAGCGGACTCGAATGCTTTCGGCCGTATCACTACCCACGATCCCGAAGTGTGCGCGGGGATCGTTGCTCGACAGGTAGCCGAAGCCCGGGTTCGCCACCCTGACATACTCTCTTTCCGCCGCGGTCACGGTGATCTCGGCTCCGTGGGAGTCCCGTCTCCGCCCAACCTCGAGCGCACGGACCAACAACCAGCTGCCTCGCTTGGCTGCGTCGTTTCGGAATAGGCGCGCGGGACCCCCGGTATGGGTCAGAAGCAGGTCCAGGTCTCCGTCCTTGTCGAAGTCTCCGAACGCCAGGGCGCGGCTGACTTCGACGTCGCTGCTGAAGGAGCCGGCCAACTCACTCACGTCGCGGAACCGGCCGCTACCGTCGTTTTCCATCAAGAGATTCGGCTCGGCGTAAGGCTTCCAAAACGCGCTGACTCCGGCTCCTTCCAATGGCGCCTCGCGGTAGACGCGCCCATTCGCCACGGCAATATCCAGGTCGCCGTCATCGTCGAAGTCGAAAAACCCGGTTCCGAATCCCGTCCGGTGGAGGCTCGGCGCAGCGAGTCCCGCGGCGTCGGTTCCATCCCGAAAGCCCCACTTTCCGTCGTTTACGTAAAGAGTATTCGTTTGATCCTTGAGATTCGTCACGAAGACCTCGAGATCGCGGTCTCCATCCGCATCCCCCATGGCCACTCCCATCCCCGCTTCCGCTTGACCCATCCCGCTAAAGGCCACTCCATGGAAGAATGCCTTGTCCACGAATTTCCCGTTGCCCTGGTTTTCCCAGAGCTGGTTGGCGGTCCCGTCATTCGCGACATAGAAGTCCGGCCATCCGTCACGGTTGAAGTCCGAGCAGATGACCCCCAGCCCCGGTGCCGCGACTTCCGTGATGCCGGCAATGGCGGAAACGTCGGTGAAAGTACCGTCGCCGTCGTTGTGATAGAGGACATCACTTGCTCCCGAGTAGCTCTGGGGGCTGCAGTAGTCCGGCTTTCCGTCCGGCGCCAAACACTCCCTGGCTGGGTCGTAGGTCACGTAGTGCGTCACATAGAGATCCAAGAACCCGTCGCGATCGTAGTCGCAGAAAGTTGCTGAAGCCGAGTAGGCTTCGCCCCGGATCCCGGCCCGCTCTGTTATATTGCTGAACCGCCCGCCCTCATTGCGATAGAGCGCGTCGGCGCCAACGTTTGCGACATAGACGTCCACAAATCCGTCGCTATCGATGTCGCCGACCGCGACACCAGTCCCGTACCCTCTGTCTCCAAGCCCGGATTCCGTGGTTACATCCGTGAGGGTGCCGTCGGCTCCTTGTTGGAAGAGGCGATTGGGCTTTCTCGAATCCGCGTTGGACTCGGGAAGCCCGCCCCCCTGGATCAAGTAGATGTCCAAATCGCCGTCGTTGTCGTAGTCGAGAAAGGCAGCCCCGGAGCCCATGATTTCAGGAAAGACGTAATTCCCCTCGGCGCCAGGCTCATGAAAGAAGTCGAGTCCCACTTCCGCGGTGATATCCGTGAAGATAGGACGTTCTTGGCCGCTTTCTTGGTAAGAGATCCACCCGGCGGCAGCCGGAGCGAGCGCAAGAAGGAGCGGCGCTCCGTATGCCTTCTTCTTGTGTCTCATCGCGCAAGGATAGACTCGACCCGCAGACTATTCCAACCTCGTTAATAGCTAGTCTTCTCTTCCTTGCCTCGCCAGGGGACCTAATCCCATAATATGAACCAGGGATTTCTTCTTAAATTGGATAGACCGTCTTGAAGACGACACGACCGGGCGAAAAGACGAGCAAACCCTTCGAGCAGGCGTCCACCCTCCCTGGTGAGGTTTACCGATCCCGCGAGATGCTTGCCACCGAGCTGGACCGCATCTACGGAGGGATGTGGTTGGCGGTCGGGCGCGAAGAAGACCTCCCCGCCCCCGGTAGCTGCATCACCCGCGAGATCGGAACGGAGTCCGTCCTGTTGCTTCGCGACGACGACGGCGTGGCACGAGCGTTCCACAACGTGTGTCGCCATCGGGGCACGCGGCTCGTGCCCACCCCCGAGGCAGAGAAGCTGGAGCGCATCCAGTGCCCCTATCACGCCTGGACTTACCGGCTGGACGGAAAGCTCGCCGCGGCCCCGCTCATGGAATCGACACCGGGCTTCGCCAAAGAGGACTATCCCCTGGTCTCGGTAAATCTCGAGACGTGGGAGGGCTTCTTCTTCGTCAACCTCGACGAGGACGCCCCTTCCCTGAAATCCCAGCTCGACGGGCTTCCCGACCTCACCCGCTTCCATCTGTCCTCGCTTCGCCGCGGCAACAAGATCGCTTACGACGTCGCGGCGAACTGGAAGATCATCGGCGAGAACTACAACGAGTGCTACCACTGCGCCCACGTGCATCCCCAGCTCCAGAGGGTAACTCACTACCTGGGCGGCGGCAGAAGTCGGTCAGGCCCCAACTTCACCGGCGGCCCGATGACTCTGAACCAGGACTGCACGACGATGACGATGAGCGGCACCAGCCGTCGCCCACCGTTTCCCGATCTCGATCCCGAGGACTATCGGAACGTTCGATACTTCCATCTCTTTCCCAACCTGCTCTTGAGCCTCCTTCCGGACTACGTCATCACGCACACGGTGTGGCCGAGGGACACGAATCACAGTCAGGTTGTTTGCGAGTGGTTCTTCTCATCGGAGGCCATCGCCGGAGAAGACTTCGACGCGAGAGACGCCGTAGAGTTCTGGGACCTAACCAACCGGCAAGACTGGGTTCTCTGTGAGAATGTGCAGAAAGGCGTGCAGTCGAAGGCCTACCGCCCTGGCCGCTATCAAGCCGTGGAGCGGTGCGTCTACGACTTCGACCGCTGGTATCTGGAATACATGGAGCGGTCAGCAGGCCGTTGAAAAATGAGGCGGCCTGCGCGAGGGGCTTTCAGCCGTCGCGCGCAGTGCGAGGCACGGAGCGACCTGTCG
>JBOGJF010000472.1:0-12559 GCA_050747785.1 Vicinamibacteria bacterium | reverse complement strand
CTCTTGGGTTCCGTCTTCTCTCCGGTGACGATGAGCTTGTGGCCTTCGAAGGAGGCAGTGAGATCTTTCCTGGTCAACCCGGGTGCTTCCACCTTGATGACGAGGTTGTTCTTGGTCTCGAAAACGTCGAAGTTGGGGAGCCACTCACCGATACCGAGTGCTCGGTCGCTTCTCTCGAACTGGGCCAGTTGCTCGAAGAGTCTGCTTATCTCCTTCTGGAGTGTCGACATTTCGGAGAAGGCGTCCCGCCTTTCAACCATTGGATCCCTCTGAATATCAATAAGTTCCGAATTCACGACCTTAGCACAACGCCTCGGTGCCGTCAACAAATCGAGTCGACCAAGGCGGACGACCGCTTCTTGAGGTGGGGGATGTTCTAACGGCGTTTGATGACGATGAGGGTGCGATCGTCGGTGGCGCGGCCGGGGGCGAAGGCGTCGACTTCTTTTTCAATGGTATTCATCAACTCGGACGCGGTCAATTTGGCTCTAGTCCTGACCAGCTCCCCCAACCGGTCCTCGCCGAACTCCTCGCCGTCGGCTCCCCAGCTTTCGCTGATCCCGTCGGTAAAAACCACCAGAGCATCGCCGGCGTCCAACTTACTCTTGCCTTGCTCGAAGGGAACGACCTCGAACATGCCGAGAACCGTTCCACCCGTCTCGAGCCGCTCGATCGCATCCGACTTCGCTCGGTGGACGATGGGAGGGATGTGTCCGGCGTTGACGTAAAGAAGCTCGCCCGTCTCGGGATCGAGATCTCCGACGAAGAACGTGACATAGGCCTGCTCGGGGCTGTTGTGGAACATCGCCGCATTGGTCTCGGACATGATGGAGACGACGTCCTTTTCTATTTTGGACGCGGCGGAGTGGACGGTCGCGCGCAGCACCATCATCATCAAGGCTGCTCCCGCACCCTTGCCGGAAACGTCTCCGAGGGCAAAGGCCAGCCGTCCGGATGGCCGCTGGATGAAATCGAAGTAGTCGCCGCCAATCGTATAACAAGGTGTGTTGGTCCCGACGATGTCCCATCCGTCTATCGTCGGAGCCTCGCGGGGGAGAAGATTCTGTTGGATGTCGCCCGCGATCGCGAGCTCGTGCTCCATCCGCTTCTTCTCGATCATCTGTTCGACCAGCTTGGTATTCTCGAGCTTGATGGCGGCCACGTTGGCCAAGGATGCGAGAAGTGTAAGGTCGTCCTGGGAGAAGACTTTTTCCTGGACGAGCCTATCGACATAGATGAGTCCCGTGACGCTCTTGTTGTTCCAAAGCGGCACGCACATCGCGGAGCGAATGCCGAATGACACGATCGAGTCTTGAGAACGGAAGCGGGGATCGGTCATGGCGTTGCTGGTGAGGATGGAGACTTTTTCTCCAATGACTTTGTCCGCGATCGTGCGGCTGAAAGTTATCTCCTCGGAAGCGGAGTTGGGCTTGTCGGAGCTCGTACGAACCGATTCGACTTGCAGCTCCCCCGACTCCCCCTTGATGAGCATAAGCGCGCCCCGCTCCGGCCGGACGACTTTGAACGCCAACTCGAGGATGAAATCGAGTAGATCGTTCAACGGTCGGTCGCTGATGAGAGCCATGCTCGCTTCACTGATCGCGCTTAGCACCTGGTTTTGCTTGATGATGGCGGCGGAGTCGTCGGCCGAGCCCTTCGACGGAACGGCCATTTTCTCCCAGGTGTCTTCCTGATGCCGTGCCTGGGCAAGGAGGTGCTCGGTCGGTACGACGACCGTGCCTTCCAAGTCGAGCTCGGGGTTGCCGCTATCGGAAAGGACGACGCTACCGGTTGGCTCCTGGACGAAGGTCAGGGTTTGGTCGCCGAGCGTGACGACGTCGCCGTCCTGGAGACGCGCCTTGCGGTTGATGCGAACACCGTTGACCAGCGTACCGTTACGGCTATCCAGGTCGAAGATGTAGAAGGTCCCGCTCTCATCACGTATTTCTGCATGGTGACGGGAGAGCCACTGATCGGCCAAGACCAGATGATTGCGTTTGGAACGCCCGATCGAAACCACCGCCTTGTCGATGGGCACGCGGAAAGGCTCACCGTGCAGGGGACGAACGAGCAACTCGGGATGAAGGACTGATGTCAAGAACAGTACTCTCTTGTGGCTCCGCTGGCAGAAAGCCAGAAACCTATTTAGTACACCGCGGTTCGACCGGGTGTCAAGGGATGGCTACTTGGAAGGGGCTCGGCGTGCGGGGGCTGCCTAGAACGACACGGGTGGGCCTCGTCGTAGAAATGGGAAACCCGGAGGGACCTGGTTCGGCCAATCGCAGCCTCTCGGCGGAGGGCCAGCGGAATCCGCTCGAGAGAGCTTCACGCCCCACAATTGGGAGTGGCCGTTGCTATCCGGAAAACGATCCAGATCCGCTCCGGGTTCCGGCTCACGCCGGTCTTTCGACCGACGGTAGCTCTTCTTCCCAGGAGCTGTTTCTGCAAAGGCCGTTCCACTCGGAGCCGAACCGATCCGGGGCGAGGAACCGGTTGAATGTCACAGGGTTGGCGAGAAGGCTTTGAAAATGCGCTGAGAGCCTCTTCTGCGGCTGCGCGCAACGCCGCAGCGACAGCGACTTATTCCTCAGTCGGACTCTGGGGATGCGCTCGAGGGATTCCGACCCATCGATTCCCGACTCGAATCACGAAGGACGGTTCGGGTTATCAACAGACCGCGGCGGGGGCTAGGAGGATTCCGCGGATTCTCGATCCCTTGGGTCAGAGTCGACGCCGGTTTCGCTGGACGAGGCTCCTGAAGGGTCATCGAACTCCGTGGGAGCGGCACCCTCGGTCGGCTCCGAGTCCTCATCGGCCGATGCCTCTTCTTGCAAATTCTGGAGGAGGGGTGGCTCGGCCGGAGGGACATGTGCCGCCGCCGGGTCGGTTTCCCCGGTATCTGAAGACGGTGCGGTTTCGGTCGGAGACGCGGCATGCTCGTCGCTCGTGGCCTCGACTGACTCCGGCGTTGCCGTGGAGGCTTCACTCTCATCGACGATCGGTTCGGCGAGTGGCAGGCCCGGCTGATCCAGGTCCGTTCGGGAGAGCGACCCCAGCTGCGCCCCCGCGTCCTCGGCGGCCTTCTGAGCCTTGACCTGCCGCCGGCGTTCCTTCGCTTCTTCCCGCTCCTTGCGGCGGTGAGCGTTCATGGTTTCCTGAAGGATCCGCGTGATGAAGGCCTGCGCCTCCGCGCGAGTACAGTCTCTGGAGAGGGCCACCTCCGCCGCCAACCAACTCCGGATCTTGCGGCGCGTCTGCTCTTCTTCCCGGCTCAAGCCGGTGGTCTGGCGGAGCAGGTGGAGCCGCTTGAGCCCCTTGGCCAGATTGCGAGGGGAACCATCGTTGATCAAAGCCTCGATATCGAGTTCGCCCTCATCCTCCGGGGTTGGCGAGGTCGGTTCGAACTCCGAGGACAGCTCTTGTTGGATCTCGTCGAGGGAACGTCCGGCCGGACGGAGGCCCAGGTTGGGAACGCGCTCGGTCGGGATCAGTATCCGGCTACCTTCTTCTAGGTCCTCCAACTCGACGAGCTTCTTCCCCGGCGCGGCCCGGTCTTCGGTCACGCCTCGGTAAACGCAATGGCCCACCTTTGGATAGAAAACCGCCTCTCCTGGCGCCGGAAGGCCGCCAAGAGCGGGATCGTCCTGATGCACGGCCACCCCCCTTCGGCCCAAACAATATCACGTCTAAGGATTCGGGTGGGCTAGTACCGCGCCAAGCCGAGACGACAGGGCCCGGATCCCTCCGAGTCGGAGCTAGAGCCCAAGAAACGGATCCCGGTGGCTCGTCGAGCCCCTGTCTCCGCACCTTGGCGCGAGCTCTTGACGCGTCGCGACGCGCGTCGTCACGGAAACGGGCACCGCTTCAACACAGGCCGAATGAACCGAAAGGCTTTCTCCCGTGGACGATTCTGGAAGCCAAGTCGCCGGGCGGCTTGGTGGAGCGAAGCCCTTGGAGTCGAGGCCGTTGATCAAATCATAGGCTGGCCCCGCGTCGGTGAACGTGGGGAAGAGCTGGTGAGTGAATTGAACGACTGCCGCTATGCTTAGGGCGAGAACGAATAGGACGTTGCGCATCATCATTGCCTCCTCGGACTCCGGACGGAGTCCTCGTCTGGTCACCCGAAGGGTTACCTGCCGACCGGCGCGCCGGCAGGCAAACCCCGGGCGCAAGGAGAGAGGAGGGACGTGGCTCCGGGACCACCGGGTTGGGGGGCTGCCCCCGAAACGAAGCGTAGGCCGCTACCTTCCCCCTGGGTAGGGTAGCGGTGCTATGAATGACTCGAGAATTCCGACGCCCTTTCCCTCAGGTTCACTCCCTGCTGAGGCGCCGTCCGTTGGGGGGGTAAGCGCGGGGTACTGTAATGCGGTCCCCATCATGCTGTCAAGGTCGTCCGGAAAGGCCCATCAAGCGAACGGCCCGCTCGAGCCAAGCGAGGCACCACCGCCGCTAATTGGCCATGCCGATCTGCAGGCGCAAGCGGTCCATGATGCTCTCGACCCGTTCCCGATCACCCGCATCGGGCTTCAAGCGGAGGTAGTGAGCCAGCTCTCCGACACCCTCGAGTGGGCGGCCCACTCCCGAAAGAAGGATGCCGCGGTCTCTTATTTCGGGTGGCGAGTCCGGCAGGAGGAGCAGCATGCGCTCGACCGCAGCGAGGGCCCGCGGGTGATCGCGGCGGTTGACGTAGATGCTCTTCAGGTTACCCAAGATGCGGAACAGCATCTGTCGCGGCGACGTGCGGGCGAGCTGCTGCGGCTGGAACTCGAGCTTGTCCTGGAAACTCTCCTTCAGTCTCGCCCGGCAATCATCGTGAGTGAGGATCTTTCCGCGGTGAAAGGGATCGATGATGATCTCTCCCTGCTCCATCTCGTGCTTCAAAAGGAAATGACCAGGGAATCCGACTCCTTCCAGTCGGAAGCCGACTCGTCTCGCGACCTCTCCATACACCGCGGAGAGCGTAATCGGGATTCCGACGCGCCGGTCGATCACCTCGTTCAGGTAGCTATTGCGCGGATCGTAGTATTCCATCTTGTCTCCCCGGAAGCCCTCTTCCTCGAACAGCACCTGGTTGAGGCGCGCCAGGGTTTCGTGCGGTCCCGCGTCCTTATAGAGAAGGCTTTGGACCCGATGCGCGAGAAGCTCCAGCTTGCCGAGATACTCGTCTATCCAAAGGTCGGGGTACTCCTCCGCCGCGATGAGCAGCGCGGCCCGATCGATCTCGATGGCGTCGTCCGCTCTCGCTGCCATTTGGGCGAAATCGTCCCGGGCGCTCACCGAAGGCTTTCTTTCTGCGGTTCGTCGGCCCCGTCGCCTCCCTCTGGCATAATGGGACTGCGATGAGGGCGGCCGGAGGCAAACGCGCGCTCTTGCTCGTCCTCGCGGCCTTCGGCTGCTTGCAGGTGGCCCCCTTGTTCTTCGAGAAGAGTCTGATCTATTTCCCCGATCGCGAGCTCGAGCTGACACCGACCGCTCTCGGACTTTCCTTCGACGATGTCTGGCTGCGAACCGAGGATGGTCTGCGTCTTCATAGTTGGTATCTTCCCGTCCCGGATGCGGGGTTCGTCATCTTGCTGTGCCACGGGAACGCGGGGAACATATCTCATCGATTGGACCGTGTGCTTCTCTTTCAAACCAAGTTGAAGGCGAGTGTTTTCCTTTTCGACTACCGGGGGTATGGCAGGAGCGAGGGGAGCCCGGACGAGGAGGGGACCTACGCGGACGGCCGGGCGGCATACCAGCACTTGCGAGATCGGGGTTACGACCCTGGTCGAATCGTGCTGTTCGGCGAGTCCCTGGGAGCCGCGGTGGCTGTCCAGCTTGCGCGAGAAAGGCGGGCTGCTGCCTTGGTTTTGGAGTCGCCCTTTACTTCCATCCCCGACATGGCAGCCGCCGTCTATCCTTTCCTTCCGCTCGGTCGGCTGGTTCGCACCCGCTATGACAATCTGGAAAAGATCCCGTCCCTTCGAATACCGCTTTTGATCTTGCACGGTACTCGCGATCGTACGGTTCCTCTCGAGCAAGGAGGGCGTTTGTTCCAGGCCGCAACCGAGCCCAAGCGTTTCGCCGCGATTTCCGGTGCCGGGCACAACGACGCCTTTCTCGTGGGCGGCGAGAGCTACTGGAAGGCTTGGACCGAGCTCTTCGATTCGCTCTGACCGGGGTGTGGCGGTCGCCCCGTGGGAGCCGCTCATGGGGCCTCGACGGCCCGGGCCGTGGCCGGGAAATGGAATCGAGCGTCTTCCGCGTCTTCGACCGCGGTTTGGACGAGCCGATCCACATCCAGCTGGCGCTCGGCCCCCACGACTTCGTTCAAACGGCTTCGAGTCGCCGGGTGTGCGGGAATGAAGAGCTGGCAGCAGTCCTGGTCGGGGAGGATGGAGATCTCGTAGGTTCCGATCGCGCGCGCCTGTTGCGTGATCTCGCTCTTGTCCATGCCGATGAGAGGCCGCAGCACGGAAAGCTCCGCGGCCTCCTCGATGACCGCCAGGTTCTCGAGGGTTTGCGAGGCGACTTGGCCCAGGCTTTCACCGGTCACGAGCGCCCGGGAACGGCGGTGCTTGGCGAGGACGGAGGCGATGCGCATCATGAATCGGCGGTACAAGATCACCCGCAAGGGAGCCGGCGCCGCCAGCATGATGTCGCGCTGCAGGTTGCCGAAGGCCACCAGGTAGAGACGCGAGTGGTATTGGTAGCGCGTCAGGAGGTCGAGAATGTCTTTGACCTTCTGTTGCGACGCCCTTGAGAGGAACGGGACGCTGTGGAAGTGAACGAAGTCCACGCGGCATCCTCTCTTCATCATACGATACGCGGCGACCGGGGAGTCGATACCGCCAGACAGCAGCGCCGTGACCCGACCCGCGGTGCCGACCGGCACACCCTGCATGCCTTCTAATTTTTCGAAATAGAACAACGCTTCGCGGGGAAGGATCTCGACATAGACGACCATCTCCGGCGAAGTCAGATCGACTCGCGCTCCCGTGGCTTCCTTCACCCGCGCTCCCACCTCGCGGTCGATCTCCATCGAGTTGAGGCCGAATCTCTTGTTGGCGCGGCGCGTCGTAACCCGGAAGGACTGGAATGGTCGGCCCTTGACCGCGCGCACGATCTCGGTCGCGAGCGTGTCGATGTCGAGCTCGACTCGTTGAATGGGTGAGAAGTTGGCGATGCCGGCCACGGAGGCAAGACGCTCCCGAAGCAGAGGCCAAGCGGCTTCGTCGGCGAGCTCGACCATCAAGCGACCGGGAAGGGGAACCACTCGTTTCAACGGAAGATCGGCCGCCGCCCGTTCGATGTTGCGGACCAGGCGATTCAGGAAGAAAGGCCGATTCCGGCCCTTGAGAGCAATCTCGTGGTAGTGGACGACCGCGTGCCGGGACGCGGACTCTTGCAACGATTTCTCCACGACTTCTCTGGCGCTTTCCGTTTGGACTACTCGATGAACGGCAGCTCGGTGACCCGGGCTGGGAGCGCGCGGTCGCCGCTCATAACCGTGACCACCGTGTCTGGTTGCAGTAGTGCACTCGGTACATAGCCCATCGCGATCGGTTGTCCCAGGCTCGGGGAGAACGCCGCGCTCGTGACCCGACCGGCAGCCCGGGCGCTCTCATCATGCGATGCCCGGACCTCGTCTCCCGCGTTGGGGACGGTCTGGCCCGAGAACGCCAAACCCGTGAGCTTTCGGTTCAGGTGACCCCGGTGGGCGAGACGTACCACGTATTCCTGCCCGATGTAACACCCTTTGTTGAAGCTGATGGCGTCGTCGAGGCCGGCCTCGAGAGGAAGGTGGGACGCGTCCATATCGGCTTCCCAGAGGGGGATGCCGGCTTCGATGCGGCGAATCTCGTGGACTTGCCAGCCCACCGGTCGAAGTCCCAGGGGCCGCCCCGCGTCGAGGAGGTGGACGAGGAACTCGGCGGCTTGCCGTGCCGGGACCGCCACATCGAAGGCCGGTCCGGGCCCGTGGCGCGCGGCACTCACGCGGAGATCGTGCTCATCGTCGCTCTTCGAGATGAAATGATGCATCCCAAGCTCGGCGAGCCGGGTCTCGCTCGGATCGACGAGGATCTGAGAGAGAAGCTTCGCGGCTCTGGGGCCCTCGACCGAGAAGAGAGCTTCGTCACCGGTCACGTCAGAGAGCGTGACGTCTTCCGAGACCAGATAGCGGGAGAGAGACTTCCTGGCCGGAGAGAGACACTCGGGCTCCATTCCCAGTAGCAACGCATCGCCTAGCTGGTACACGACGAGATCGGAGATGAGCGTCCCCTTGCGGGTCAGGAGCGCGGCCCACATGCCCTCTCCGGTTTGGAGCCTCTTGACGTCGTTGCTGAGCATGTTTTGCAGAAAGCTCAATCGATCCTTTCCGGTGACGCGGATGAAGGCACGGTAGGAACGATCGGCAACCACCACCGACTCCCGGGCAGCCCGATACTCTTCATCGATTCCCGAGAACTCCTCCACGACCTCTCGGCCTCGGCGCGTTCCGAAACGCGCTCCCGCACTGGCGAAGAGCTCTCGTAGAGCGAAAGACTTGGAGTTGATCGACAAGGCGCCCTCTTGGTTGGTCAACCATTATAATAGGGCAGGATGGGCTCTGCCATGTCACGAAGGGTCATCGCCGCGGTCAATAACCTGTTTTTCGTCGGCAAGATAGAGGCAGCCGCTCGCCAGGCGGAAGTCGAGCTGCAGTTCGCCACTTCGCCGGGCGACTTGCTGGAAAAAGTTCGAGCCGGCGCGGACCTGGTGGTCTTCGATTTAGGCGACGCGAATACCTCTGCTCTCGCGGCGCTCAAGGAGCTGCAGTCTCAGCCCGAGACCGCGGCGGTGCCCACCCTCGGCTTTCTCCGTCACACGCAACCCGACATCGCCGCCCAGGCGCGGGAAGCCGGGTGCGAGACCGTGATGGCCCGCTCCGAGTTCAGCGCCCGGATCGTCGAGCTGTTGCGCGGCGAGACAGGATCGTGATAATCAACGGCGTCTGTTTTGGCGTCAAAAGAGGCTGTACGACGAATAGACGTCGCCAGACGCGGATGGCGCTCTCCGGGCGGCTGACGTAGGATCTCAAGATGCCATTTCCATTGGATTTCGTTCGTAAGAGCTTCCCGGCGCTGGCCGAGCCGGATCGTGTTTTTCTCGACAACGCGGCCGGAACTCAGGTGCCGCAAGGTGTCGTAGACGCCGTCTCCAACCATCTCACGACTCGCAACGTGCAGGCCGGCGGTCGGTACCGGTCTTCCGAAGAAGTCGACGCGGTGATTCGGCACGCGCGCGAGAGCGCGGCGGTGTTTGTGAACGCCAACGAGCCTGAAGAGATAGTCTTTGGGCTCAATGCGACTTCATACATTCGGCTAGTGAGTGCGGCCTACGGCGACTTGTTGGCGCCAGGTGATCAGATCGTGGTCACTGAGCTCGACCACGAGGCCAACATCGCTCCCTGGCTCGCACTCGAGAGGCTCGGGATCGAAGTGAAGTTCTGGCCCGTGGAGTCGGACACCCGCCTCGACATCGGGCGACTGGACTCGATCCTGACCGACCGCACGCGACTCGTCGCGGTAACCAAGGCTTCGAACGCGGTGGGCACGATCGTGGACCTGATCCCCATCGCGGAGCGAATCCACGCTCGCGGCGGCCACCTGTTCGTCGACGCCGGGCATTTTGCTCCTCATGGTCCCCTCGACGTGCGTTTCTTCGGTTGCGACTTCCTGGTTTGCTCTGGCTACAAAGTATTCGGTCCTCACATGGCGTTCCTGTGGGGCAAGCGAGAGCTCCTGGACTCGCTACCGATCGTTCGGGAGGACTTCGTTCCGGATCGAGCCCCGGACAAGTACGAGACGGGAACCTACAGCTATGAGGCGGTGGCCGGCATGGACGCCGCCATCGAATATATCGAAGAGATCGGTCGTCGCTCGAGTGATCTGCCGTTGGCCCCCCAGGATGCGGTCGGGCGTCGCGGGGACATCCGTCGCGGCATGCAGGCTATCCGTCACTACGAGCGGGAGCTCACCAGCCTGTTGCTGCGCGCGGTCGGAGAGGTTCCGGGGGTGAGCATCTATGGAATCGAAGGCCACGAATACGACGCGTATCGAACCCCGACACTCTGCTTCAGCGTGAACGGCGTCTCACCGCCCGAGGTCTCCCGGCAATTGACCCAGCAGGGCATCTCGGTTCGTGACGGCCACCAGCATTGCCCGCGGCTCATGCATGCGCTCGGGATCTCGGAGGGCGAGGGGGCGGTCCGCGCCTCTCTAGTTCACTACAACACCGCCGCGGAAGTGAACAGATTTGCGGATGCGCTCGCACAAATCTCGGCGGGCGTCAAAGTATCTAAGTGAAACTACTCGCCGACCCGCTGTTCCCCGTCCTGGTCGTCAAGAAGCTCAAGCGAGCCGGCCACGATGCCGTGCACTCGGTCGAGATTGGTGCTGGCGACCTTCCATTGCTCGAGATTCTGAAGCTCGCGACCTTGGAGAACCGTGTCGTCCTGACCCGTAACCAGCGGCTCACCCGATACGTGGAGTCGAAACCCGGAGAATGGCCCTCCGTCGTGCTCCTCAAAGTACGAGGCAACTCCGACTCCATAAGCCGTCTTCTCCTCAAGCTCCTGGCTTTGTTCGACGAGGATCTCGCCGGCGGAGCCGTGGTCATCGTGAGTGAAGGCCAGACGTTGCTCAGGAAGTTCATACCCCGTCCTGAAGTCTGACCTGTACGGGCGTCAAAATACGTCGTGCCATAGACAAGGTGGCCAGACGCTGGGCGTCGATATGGGCCGTGCTGCTAATCAAGTGAGCCAGACGCCGATGTCGGAGAAACCCTTCCATGTCAGCGAGGGCAAGCTCTATTGCGAAGAGTGCTTGCTCGAAGGAGTCGCCGCGTCTGTACCTACGCCGTTCTACGTCTACAGCTCGCGGGAAGTGGTGGAGAGGTTCCGCAAGCTCGATCGCGCCTTTTCCGCGCAGCCTCACCTAATCTGCTATGCCTTGAAGGCGAACTCGCAGGCCGCACTGCTTCGACTCCTGGTCGAGGAGGGAGCGGGCGCCGAGGTCGTCTCCGGAGGCGAGCTCGAGCTCGCTCTGCGGGTGGGCGTACCGCCGGATCGGATCGTCTTCTCGGGCGTCGGCAAGGCGGAGTGGGAGCTCGAGGCGGGCGCCAAGGCGGATGTGCTCCTCTTCCACTTGGAGTCCGAGGGTGAGGCGGCGCTGCTCGATCGTGTTGCCGCCCGGAACGATCGTCGTGTCAGGGTGAGCGTGCGCATCAATCCCGACATCGATGCCGAGACCCATCGTCACATTGCGACCGGCGTCCAGACGGCCAAGTTCGGGCTGGATTCGAAGACGGCCATGGATCTCTATCGCCGACGCGATGCATTTCCTCACTTGGATTTCTGCGCGATACACGCCCACATCGGCTCTCAGATCACGACCCTCGAGCCACTCGGGGAAGCCGCGCGGATGCTCGGAAGAGCGATCGGTGAGCTGAAAGCACAGGGCGTGACCATCCATCACGTCGACATCGGGGGAGGTCTGGGCATCGCTTATGGCGAGGATCCGGTGCCCGAGTTCGAGGCGTATGCACAGGAGGTGCTTCCGTGGCTTTCGCGGTCCGGAGCCCGCGTCGTCGTGGAGCCGGGGAGGGCGTTGGTCGGCTCAGCGGGAGCATTCATCGCCAAAGTGCTCTACGTCAAGCAGGTCCATGGGAGGAAGTTCGTGATCGTCGACGCGGGGATGAACGATCTGATCCGACCCGCCCTCTATGACGCGTATCATCGCATCCTGCCGCTCGCGGCGCGCAAGGGAAGGGAAGAGAACGTGGACGTCGTGGGCGCGGTCTGCGAGACTTCGGACACTTTCGGGCGCGATCGAAGGCTCGTGGATCCTCGGCCGGGAGATCTATTGGGAATCCTGGATACGGGCGCCTACGGCTACGCAATGAGCTCGAACTACAATCTCCGTCCGCGTCCCGCGGAGGTCTTGGTCGAAGGCGAGACCTTCCGGGTGGTGAGGGCGGCGGAGACGGTGGAACAGATCGTAAGTCGTGAGCTGGGGGAACGTGCGTGACCGCCTCGCGTTGGACGGCATTGGGCGTCGTGATGATGGCGGTGATTGTGTCGTTCGTCCGCTTCTTCACTGGGACGCCATCACCGGCTCCCTTCCTTCGGGTCGCCGCCGGGATTCTGTTGTGGTTCCCCATCAAGGGGGCGTTGCTGAGGTTTCTGGGTGGTGCCCGTCCCTATCGCAGCGCGCTTGCCGCCAACGCGTCTTCCGAGCTCGCCGGATTGGGTTTTCCGCTTCTCGGGCTCGGCGTGCCGTGGCCGGCGTTGGCCGCCAGCCTCGTCCTGTCGACCGGGCTCGAGGGATTGACATTCGGAGGGCTACGCACCGCCGCCTCCTGGCGGAAAAGCCTTGGTCTGGCGCTCTACGTGAACCTCTTCGCGCATTTGTTGCTGGTGGGTGTCTTCCTTTACTCTCCACCGGTGCTTTCCCTTGATGTCGCGCGCTCGCCCCAGCCGGTGGTCGGGGGCATCGTCATTCTTGCCTCGTTCTTGCTATTCATACTTCCTATC
>JBOGJF010000471.1:0-7279 GCA_050747785.1 Vicinamibacteria bacterium | reverse complement strand
ATTCATCACCGCGTGCGAGCTCAGGGAGAGCCTTTCTCCCTCCGCCGGCGATCGGATCGCCGCCAACATCGAAACGTCCGCTCCGGATACGAATGCCTTTCTTCCGAAGCCAGTGACGACCACGGCTTGGACGCGGTCGTCTTTCTCGATGGAAAGGATGTGACGGTCGAGCTGCGCGAACACGTCTTGATTCAGCGCATTGAGCACCTGCGGGCGTCGGATCACGAGAACCGCCACGCCCTCCTCGTCGCGCCGCAACACGTACGGAATCTCCCAGGGCTCCCCCGACTCCGTCCGCCGCACGAGGCTTTCGGGCTCGGGAAAATCGGGCTCGATCTTCTTGCAGTTCCGTACGAGCTCCAGAGCCCGGTCGAGCCCCACCTCGTTCATCAACTGAAAAGGCGGCCGCACCACTAGGGCGATCTGAACCGCCATCTCCAGATCGGCCAGGTTCGTGATGCCGCTATCCAACACCTCCCCCACCACGCCGAAGAACGTGCCCTGGAAACGCTCGGTGATCTTCCGCGCGGCCTCACGCGGCACACTCGGTTTCTCGCCCCGCCGACAACCATTCCACTGGCGTTCGTCACGGGCGGCGTCGTGTAAGAGCTTCGGCGTCTTGAACCAGGGGTGCACTCTCTCGTGCATCTCGTCCAGTCCGTGTGCGGTGAGCCGCGTGCCGCCGGTCAGGTTCATAGCGGTAAACGGGCCGACCCCGAGCCCGAGCGCTTCCGTAGCGAGGTAGTCGACCTGCTCGCTGGTCGCGAGATCCTCCTCGACGCAGGACACCGCGGACTGGATCAATGCCTCGAAAATAGGGTCGATCGCGTACCCGTAACGGCTCCTCACTCGGATGGGAACTTTGCCAATGGCCTCGTAGAAGTCGAGGAGCCAATGAACGAGACCCTCATCGGTCTTCGCCCCCGGCACGATCTCGACGGCCGGATTGCGCTCGGCGGGGAAAAAGTAATGGATGACGAGCGCTCGAGACGGATCCTTGGAGGTCTCGAAGATCCGCTCCGGCTCGAGGTGAGAGGAGTTCGAGGCGAGAACGGCCCCCGGGCTGGCCAACTCTTCGACGTGGGCAAAAATGCGTCGTTTGAGCCCCAAATCCTCCGATGCGGCCTCGATCACGAGACTCGATCCACGAAGCGCTTCGTAGTCTTCGGTAAAAGTGACGTTCGCCTTCATGGCCTCCGCTTCATCGGGCCGGAAGGCTTTCGTTTCGACTCCGTTCTCTATCTTCTTGGTGAGCTTGACGCGCCCTGCCGCGAGCGCTTCCAACGAGATATCCACGACGACGACGGGAACGTCGTGCCCGTGGAGCTCTTTGGTGAAGTGGAGCGCGATGTCGGGCCCGATCTGCCCGGAGCCCACGATCCCTATCTTGGTGAGGCTTCGCGTCCCCTGAAGGTACGCCATCGCTCTTACTCCTGCGCCTTCAACGTCTGCAGCATCTCCTTGAGTTTCTCGGGCAAGGGCACGGGCTCGAAGCTGTCACGGGAAACGGAAGCCATGACGACGTAGCCATCCACAATGAGCTCGCGCTCCGGCAGTCGGTAGATCTCGTAGCCGAGCGTGGCGCTCGATTGTCCAAGGCGATCGAGACCGATCTCGATGGAAAGGAGATCGCTGAGGTGGGCCGGCGCACGAAAGTTGCAGTGCGCGGCCGCCCTCGGCAACCAAATGTTCAACTCCTCGAGGAGCTTCAAGTAATCCTGTCCCTGGGATCGCACCCACTCGATCTCGGCCATCTCGAAGTAACTGAGAAACCGAGGATAGTTGACGACCGCCGCTAGATCGACGTCCCGCCACGGAACACGGTGCTCCAGCTTGAAGCGCGCCATGGATTGGCGAAGATTATACGCGTCGCCCTCGATGCCCGGCAAACCTGGCGAGCTGCCCGGATTTTGAATTGGGCTTCGGGAATATTACACTACGACGCTCGACCGTAACCCGGAGACGATAGTGAAGCGCTCCTCGGTCCTTCCCGCTATTGGCCTGGCGGTGCTCTTGCCCCTCGCCGAGCTCGCCGTGGCCCAGGTGTCGACGTTCGATCTGACTGGCACGATCCTCGACGAGTCGGGGGCACAGCTTTCGGACGTCAATCTCACTATCGTGAACAGCGAGACTGGATTCACGCGCACCGTTCGCACGAACTTGTCCGGGCGTTATGTCTTCGCCGAATTGCCCGCGGGGACCTATGACCTCGAGATCGCCTCACCCGGATTCGCCACGACACGGTACGCCGGTCTCCGCTACTTCGCCAACACCAAAGCGGTCTTGAACGTCACGCTCCCGCTGGGTGCGGTCCGAGCCTCGACGACCATCACCGGAGAGGCGCCCCTCATTAATATCAGTCTGTCGCAGATTGGGCAGTCCGTAGACGAGCTTCAGCTCACCGAGCTGCCGCTCGAGAACCGGAACTATCTGGACTTGGTCACCACCGCCGCCGGCGTGACCGATGTGACGCAGTTCATTCCCGGCTCGACGGTTCTCGGATCGAGGAGTCAGAACATCAATGGAAGCTATGCCCGCTACACTTCCTACCTCCTCGACGGGTTCAACAACACGCGGGATCAACACGGTGTGGCAAAAGTCGATCTGGGGCTCGACGCCGTGGAAGAGTTTCGCGTCCTTACCAATCAGTCTTCGGCGGAGTACGGCCAGAGCATGGCGGGCATCGTGAGCGCCGTGACGAAGAGCGGTGGCAACGACTATCATGGGAGCGGTTTCGTCTTCATCCGACCGGGCGGGCTCGACGCCTCCGATCCTCTCACCGGGGAGCCGACGTCGCTCGACCGACAGGATGTCGGTTTCACGCTGTCCGGACCCATCGTGGAAGACCGCACCCATTTCTTCACCGCGTTCGAATATCGCAACCAAGATCAGGATGTCGCGGTGACGGCCACCATCGACAACGGCCGTTACCAGGGCCTTTTTCCAGTCGGGGAGAACCATTCTCGATTCCTTGCCAAGGTGAACCACGAGTTTACGAACGAGCACCATCTGGAAGCGAAGCTGGTCTGGAACGACGAGACCATCGTCGATGGCGTGGGGGGCCTGAACGTATTCGAGAACCGCCGGGAGAATCGAAACGACGATATCGCGGCTCAAGCCACCGTCATTTCCGTGTTGGGAGCGGAGCGCGTCAACCAGCTACGGTTCGGCTTCGTTTCGGAGACCTATGATTCGACCGCCCAGTTCCCGCCCATGGGACCGGTCCTCGTCTACCCCACCCAGGGCATCATCGGGAATGCCAACCAGTTCCAGAGCGCCAACGAGGATCAATGGGAGATCTCGGATACGTTGTCCATGGTCCGCGGGCGTCACAGCTTGAAGGTCGGCTTCGACTTCTTTCGTATCCAGACCGACGCGGGGCTACGGGTCGCGCTCGAAGGCGTCTACGAGTTCTCGCCGACGGCACCCTTCCCGTTCCTCCCTGACGATCCGACCACTCATCCTTTTCTCTACACGCAGGGTTTCTTCGCTCCCGGTGCGTCCGAGACGGTCGAGCGCGACGAGAGCCATATCCAACTCTTCTTCCAGGACGATTGGCAGCTGACACCGAGTCTTGCGGTCAACCTCGGCGTGCGTTGGGAGAAGGAAAGCTCGGTACCGGACAACGACAACATCGCTCCCCGGCTGGGATTCCACTGGGACGCGACCCGCGACGGCCGAACCGCGGTGCGAGGCGGCTACGGCGTCTTCTACAACTACCTCTTCAGCGCCATCGAAAGCTTCGAGATCTTCTCTAGCCCTCAGGGGTTTTTCACCGCTTCGTTCGCTCCCGACGATCCGCACTTTCCCGAGTTTCCCGACACGCTTCCCGGGCCGGCGTTGCCGCCGGACGTCGAAAGACCGCCCGGCAACAACTACCTCGAGGCTGCCGCTTATGCTCCCGAGAGGCGGCGCAGTCCTTACACGCAGCAGTTCTCGTTCGGCGTCGAACGGCAGATCGTCCCCGCGGTGTCCATGGCCGTCGACGCCATATACTCTCTGGGGCAGAACATCATCCTCCCACTGGATCTCAACGCACCGATCTTCTTCGACTACTCGACCGGCGGCACGCGAACTTCCGGCGAGGCGGACGCCACGCGTCCCTTCGGCGTCCCCGGTAGGCCCATCGCTTCCGGAGAGTCTCCTTTCCTGAGCCAAGCGTTTCCATTCGGAGGGTACCGCGATCTGTACTTGCTGGACTCCCGAGGAACGAGCCACTACTGGGCGCTCAAGCTCAATCTGACCAAACGATATGCCAACCACTTCATGCTCCAGGGCGTTTACACGTGGTCCCGAACCCGGAACGACGGCGACGACTTCAGGCCGGAGAATTCACTCCCCCTCGACCCCGGCGACTACGACGGCGAATGGGCTCGAAGCGCAACGGACGTGCCGAGCGCTCTGGTGATCAATGGAGTCTGGGACGGGCCTTACGAGATCCGAGTCGCCGGACTCTTCCGTGCGCGATCCGGTCGCACGATCGATCCGCGGGTGAACGAAGACCTGGACGGCGACAACAAAACCCGGGAACGCGCCTTTTCCGACGGGCGGATCCTCGATCGCAACAGCTTTCGAGCCGACAGTGTGGTCACGTTAGACCTGGCCGTCAGCAAGATCTTCGAGCTTGGGACGGGAAAGACGTTGGAGGGGCGCCTCGATGTCTTCAACGTCGCGAACCGGCTGAACCCCGGCGAGGTTTTGACGAGCTACGGCCCCGATGCCGACAATCCCCTGCCGTCTTTTCTGACCGTCGCGTCGTCCCTGCCGCCCCGACAGATTCAGTTGTCAGCACGCTTCAAGTTCTAGCAGGCCGATGAAAAGCACGAGCGGCCTGCGGGGACCTCGTTACCGATTCGCCGACTTCAGCCTTTCTCCGTCACGGCGGATCCTCCTGCGAACCGGGACCGAGGTACCTCTCATTCCTCGCTACTTCGATCTCCTACTGCTTCTCGTCAGCCGACGCAACGAAGCAGTGCATCGACAGGAAATCCTGGACAAGGTTTGGAGGGATGTGGTGGTCTCCGACGGGGCGCTGAGCCAAGCCGTGAGAACCCTGAGACGAACTCTGGGGGATGACTCTCGAAACCCTTCGTTCATCCGCACGCTCTCCCGCCACGGCTACCGCTTCGTCTTCGCCGACGTCGTCGAAGAAGACGATGCGGCCCCATTGCCGCTTTCGGACGAAAGCGCTAGCGGCGGGCCGTCGGAATCGGACCCTTGGGAGCCATGGCTCGAGCGTCTGCTCGAAGGGAGCTCGGTCGCAACGGAGACCGATGAAGAGGGCGACAACGGACGACGCGAAGCTGCGGAAGCCCTGCATGTCCTCGGAACCTCCGAGACCCTTCGCCGGCTCGAAGGCCGGCAAGGCAGCGCCGCCGCGCGGGCGCTCCTGCGTGATGCGCGCTGGGACGTTCCCACCGCGGGCCCGGTTCCGCTACTGGGAGAGCCAGACGGTCTGCTTGCCGCGTACTACCTTGTACAGCTCCGACTTCGGCGCGCCATTCGACTCGCGCGTCGGCGCTGGGCGGCGGCGGCGACGGGAGGGGCACTCGCGGGATTGGTGTCCGGCATCGCGGGTGCACTGCTCCTTCGCTTCGGCCCCGGATCGGAGGCGACCGACGCGGTGATCGTCGCGCTCGGCGTCGTCGGCCTGGCCATCGGAGGCATCGGTGCAGCGGGCGTGGGAGCGGGCTTGGCGGCCGCGGAGGCTCTCTTTCGTTCCTTCCGACGGGGAGCGCTCGTATCGCTTGGAGCGCTGGGAGGCGGTGTCGTGGGTGCGGCCGGCCACCTCTTCGGACTCCTTACTCTCGAGGGCCTCTTTGGACGGGATCTGTCGCCGCTTGTCGGAGGATTCGAGGGATTCGTGCTCGGCGGAACAGCGGGCCTCGGTTATGCCCTCGGAACTTCACGCGTCGAAGGAGGCATGGCGACCCCGCATGGCGCGGCGAGAATTCTTGCCGCGCTCTTGACTGGGATCTGCTGCGCCGCCGGCGCCACGTGGCTGGCTTGGCGTGGGAGCTATCTGGGAGCCATGAGCCTCGACTTCATGGCCCACTCGTTTCCCGGCTCCCAGGTGAGTCTCGATCCCCTGGCTCGCTTGCTCGGCGAGGGAGCCACCGGCCCCATCACGCGCATGGTGATTAGCGCGGGGGAAGGCCTGATGTTCGGGTTCGGGCTCGCGCTCGGACTCACACACCGCCCCCGCTGAGCCCTTCCCGCCTCCTGCAGAGCGGGTTGGGGGATTCATCGAACCCTCACCCACTGCTCACATCTCGCTCATTACTGCGCCCGTCAGGCCTGCTACCTTGCCGAAAAGCATGGCCCGAGCACAGCCGTTAGCCGATGCGGAGTCGCGAAGTCGACGCAGCATCTGGCGTTGGGGGTGGGGCCCCAACGCCGTCGAGCCAGTAACCGAGGGCCGGTCGCGGGGATGGGTCCCCGCGACACTGATCTAAGGAGCCGAGCATGGCGATCAACCTCTTCGTCAACGAAACCGTCGGAACCACATTCAAAGTCTGTAGCGACATCGTCCAATTCAGAACCGAGGCGCGGGTGCAGTTCATCGACCTTACGGAGCTTGTAAAAGAGCGCGTACGGCGATCGGGCGTCGCCCACGGGCTGGTGAACGTACACACCAAGCACACGACCACCGCGCTCGTGGTCAACGAGAACGAGCCCCTGCTCCTCTCCGATTTCAAGGATCTCGTGGAGAGATGGGCTCCATGCAACGCTCCCTATCGTCACAACGATCTGCAAGCCCGGGGGGTTCAGGGTGCGCTCGAAGAAAGGCCTAATGGGCATTCACACGCCCGGGCTCTCCTACTCGGCATGTCGGCGAGCCTCAACATCACGGAGGGGCGGATGAACCTCGGAGAGTTCCAGCGGATCTTTCTCGTGGAGCTCGACGGCGTGAGGACGCGAAGCGTTTCGATTCTCATCCTGGGTTTGGCCGCCGAGACCGAGGAAGAGTCGCAGCGATGAAGGTCAAATTGATCTTGCCGGCCCTGACCGAGGTAACGAGTCCAGACATCCGCGAGCGTCGGTGTGGACGCACGCTTCCGGTCCCGTAGAATTATCTTGACATTTTAGCTACGGCTAAAATATAAACCTACGTCATGAACGCGAGGATGGGGAGCAGCCATTCGGACGTCTTTCACGCCATCGCGGATGCCAACCGACGCAGGATTCTCGATCTTCTGAGAAAGCGCGAACGGCCCGTCCAGGACCTGGTCGGCCACTTCAACATGTCCTTCGGCGCCGTCTCTCAGCACCTCAAGGT
>JBOGJF010000470.1:0-5286 GCA_050747785.1 Vicinamibacteria bacterium | reverse complement strand
CCCACGTTCGAGACGATGGCGCGGGCGTGCTCCATCACGTCCGCCATTCCCACGCGACCCCCGGGGCCGCCGCCTTCGACCTGGGCCACGTCCACTCCGAGCTCGCGCGCGAGCCGTCGCACCGAGGGCGCCGCGGGAACGGCCGGCGCTAGAGGTTCCGCGCGCTTGACCGTCCTGGTCGCGGGCTCGACCACCGGTTCGGCAGTCTCACCCGGCGGCTCGGGCTCTATCGCCTCGGGAGCGGGCGAAGGGGCCACCGTCGGCTGCGGCTTTTCCTTCTGCGGAGGCGGCGATTCGTGATTGCCCGAGAGAGTCACCAGCACCTGTCCTACTCGGATGCGATCGCCCGGCGAGACCATGACTTCCGAGACTCGGCCCGACTCTGCCGCAGGCACTTCGACAGTGGCTTTGTCGGTCTCGATCTCGAGGAGAGGCTGATCCTTGGAAACGAGGTCGCCGGGCGAGACCAGCACCTTGAGGACTTCCGCTTCCTCGATACCCTCTCCCAGCTCGGGAAGCTTGAGCTCTTTTAGCATGTTCCTTCGGCTCAGGAGATGGCGGGGTTGGGCTTCCCGGGATCGATCTCGAGCTCATCGATCGCCTCCTCCACTACCCGGGATTCGATCTCGCCTTCCGCATGAAGCGCCGAGAGAGCGCCCTCGACGATGAAGCGCCGGTCGACTTCGAAGAAATTCCGCAGCTCCTGCCGGGTCTCGCTCCTGCCGAATCCGTCCGTCCCGAGGACGACGGCTCGACGGGGGAGGAACCGGGCGATCGATTCGCCGAGCGCTTTGAGGTAATCGCTCGCGATCACGAACACTCCCTCCGACTCCGCGAGCGCCTGCGCCACGTAAGGAGCTCTCCGGGGGCCACCGGGATGGAGCCGATTCCAGCGCTCGAACTCCTGGGCATCGCGGTATAGCGACTGGAAGCTGGTGACGCTCCACACGTCCGCCGGGACGTCGAACTTCTCACGGAGGACCTTCTGAGCTTCGAGCGCTTCGTTCACAATGGCCCCGCTCGCTAGGAGATGCACTCTAGGCTTCTTCGGATCGCCTTCTTGCGGTTCCTGCGCGAGACGGTAGATCCCGCGAAGGATGCCCTCGCGCGCGTTCTCGGGCATAGCCGGCATGCGATACGGCTCGTTCATCACAGTGAGGTAGTAGAAGACGCTTTCCTGCTCCTGGCACATGCGCCGGATACCTTCTTCGACGATGACCGCGATCTCGTAGGCGAACGCGGGATCGTAGGCGAGCAAGTTGGGCACGGGATAGGCGAGGACGTGGCTCTGGCCGTCTTGGTGCTGGAGACCTTCCCCGGCGAGGGTCGTGCGTCCCGCCGTTCCCCCCAGCAGGAACCCACGAGTGCGAGCGTCCGCCGCCGCCCAGATCAGGTCCCCGATCCGCTGGAACCCGAACATGGAATAGAAAATGAAGAACGGGATGCAATTGAGCCCGTGGGTTGCGTAGGCGGTGCCGGCGGCGATGAACGAGGACATGGCGCCCGCCTCGGTAATGCCCTCTTCCAGAATCTGGCCGTCGCGGGCTTCCCTATAATAAAGGAGCGTCTCGTGGTCCACCGGCTCGTAGAGCTGCCCTACATGGGAGTAAATCCCCACTTGCCGGAAGAGCGCTTCCATTCCGAACGTACGGGCCTCGTCGGGTACGATGGGCACGATCCATTTGCCGATCTTAGGGTCGCGTAGAAGCTTCGCGAGTAAACGCACGAAGGCCATCGTGGTCGAGGCGGCCCGGTCGCCTGTGCCCTGGTAGAACTCTCCGAACAGTTCCCGTTCGGGCGGCGTGATGGACGGGGCGGTTACTTTCCGCGAGGGCACGAACCCACCGAGGGCCTTGCGCCGCTCCTGGAGATAGACCATTTCGGGACTGTCCGCGGGTGGCCGGTAGAACGGCGCCTCGGCCACGGTCTCGTCGGAGATGGGAATGCCGAAGCGGGTACGAAACTCGCGGAGCTCCTCCTCGTTGAGCTTCTTCTGTTGATGGGTGACGTTCCTGCCCTCTCCCGCCTCGCCCAGGCCGTAGCCCTTGATCGTCTTGGCCAGCACCACCGAGGGTCCGCCCTCGTGCTCGCTCACCGCCTTGAACGCGGCATAGACTTTCTCCGGATCGTGACCTCCCCAGCCGAGCCGCCGAAGGGCGCCGTCCGAGAGGTGCTCCACCATTTTCAGGAGGCGAGGATCGGTTCCGAAGAAGTGCTCGCGAAAGTAGGACCCGGGCTCGATGGTGTATCGCTGGTACTCCCCGTCGAGCACCTCGTTCATGCGCTTCATCAGCAGACCGTCGTGGTCCTTTGCAAGGAGCGAGTCCCATGCGCTGGCCCAGATGACTTTGATGACGTTCCAGCCCGCCCCGCGGAAAACTGCCTCTAGCTCCTGGATGATCTTTCCGTTGCCCCGCACCGGCCCATCGAGCCGCTGCAGGTTGCAGTTCACGACGAAAATCAGATTGTCCAGCTTCTCGCGCGACGCGAGAGTGATCGCACCGAGCGTTTCCGGCTCGTCGGTCTCGCCGTCACCGATGAACGCCCATACTTTCTGGTCGGACGGTGGACGAAGCCCGCGGTCCTCGAGGTACCGGTTGACTCGGGCCTGGTAGATCGCCATGAGCGGCGACAGACCCATCGACACCGTGGGAAACTCCCAGAAGCTCGGCATGAGCCACGGATGAGGATAGGAGGAGAGGCCGCCGCCCTCCGAGAGCTCTCGACGGAAATTGCGGAGCTTCTCTTCGTCGAGCCTGCCTTCCAGGAACGCGCGAGCGTAGATCCCGGGCGAAGCGTGTCCCTGGAAGTAGACGACGTCGGAATCTTGTTCCGCGGAGCGCCCTCGTAGGAAGTGCTGGAACGCGACCTCGAAGAGCGTCGCGCTGGAAGCGAATGTCGAGATGTGCCCGCCGATTCCCTCGGCCTCCCGGTTGGCGCGCACCACCATCGCCATGGCATTCCAGCGAATCAAGCTCCGGATGCGGCGCTCGATCTCGCGGCTTCCAGGATAGACCGGCTCCTCTTCCGGGGGGATGGTGTTGACGTAAGGCGTATTGGCGGTGAAGGGAAGCTTCACTCCGTGCATGCGAGCATGAATGAGGAGCTCTTCCAGCAGTCGCACCGCTCGTTCCGGCCCCTGCTGCAAAACGTAGTCCAGCGAATCAATCCATTCGTGGGTCTCGAGGGACTCGATATCGGAGGGAACCCGGGCGGCCATCTCCATTTACCTCAAACCCCGTCGGCCGAAGGCCCCGCTCCGATCGGCTCGAGCGTGCTCAGGCTGAGATCCGACTCCGGCTCGGTCGAGAGCTCATCGCGACCGACGCCGACCCACCCGGCAAGCATGTTCACTTCAGAACGCCGTCGACCCCCGAGACGAAAATCGCAGTGGAAGCGCAGAGCGTCGTGTTTCTGTATCACGAAGCGGTGGTCGGCGGCAATCCTTCAGCGGGGAGGGATTGGCGCTGGGCCGAGCGGTTGGGGAAGCCGAGCTGGTTCGCCCGGAGCTCTGGCGGGAAGCAGGTGAAGAGATCTTACCGGCATCAGACGGTATCTGGCTGCGAAAGCGGTCCATGCGAAGGAGCGCAGCGAATGGTCCCGCGAAGCGTCCGCGAGAGCGATATAGAGCGTCAGGAGCTGGCCGTGCCCCGAGTCAGGAAGCGGGTGGCGAGGACGAATGCGAAAAGACACCGCGCAGTGCCGCCGGAAGCTGGCCCTGCACATTCTTCACCTGACCGGCGCTGACGCTCCGTGCGACCGTCGCCCCGACGGCGGCGAGGAGTTGCGCGGCGCGGGACGGCTCCACGTCGAGACGCCGCACGAGCTCTCCCTCGATTGTCTCCCGGGTGACGAGCTTGTCCGGGCCGGGCGGCAACGCATGAAGTGTTGGCTGCAACAGCGAAGGGAGCTGCGCGATGAGATCGTCGGCCTCGTCCGGCGTGAGCCTTCTTACGATCGACTCGAGCACCACTTCAAGCGCGATCTCCGCCTCCTCGGCGCTATCCAGGGCGGCGTCCGCTCGCAGTTGGTTGAGCATGCGCCCATAAGTCGCTTCGGCTCGGGCTGTGCTCCGCTTTCTGGCCGGCGCCGCCGGACCTCCCTCGCCGATCTGGGCCTGAACGATCGCGGCCAGGCGATCGATCGGCGCAGCCTCGTCGAGCAGCAGATCATCGAGCGTCACCATGCCGACGAATCGCTCTCCTTCCACGAGAGGAATACGCCGGATGTTCCGCTTCCGCATGAGCCGGATCGCGTTGGACTGGGTGTCCGTGGGCGCGAGGGTCGCGACACCAGTGGTCATGACCTCGTCAAGGGTGGTCGTGTTCGGGTCGAGCCCCCGCCCCAACACACGGACTGCGAGATCCCGATCGGTCAAAATGCCCACGACGCTTCCTCTGTCTTGCACGATCACCGCGCCGATGTTGTTGTGCTCGATCGCGCGAGCGGCTTCGAGCACGGAGGTGCTGGGCTTGAGCGCCACGAGTCGCGGCCTTACGTACCATCTGAGGGACATGTCGGGATTCCTTTCTGGGTTAGCCGTACGGGCCGGGTCGTCCGCCGGTCACCATCTTGAGGGGTTTCATGCGCCTGCGCTGCACGCTGCGCCGTACGGCTCTCTCCACTCCGGTGAGGGCGCTGTTGATCGCATCCTCGAGGGAGGGGGCTCGACTTTGGAAGACCACGCTCGGAAGGCCGCTCAGGACCACTTTGATTCGGCACACCCGATCGACGCCACCCCGGGGGCCATTCACATCCTTCACCCGCACGCTGACGCGTTCGATGGAGGTCGCATACTTTCCAAGCTTCACGCCCAGTCTCTGCCGGATGTATGCCCGGTCGTCCTGGCCGAGCGCGACTCCGAAACCGCGGATATTCGCGGGAACCCGCGGCGCATCCGTGCGGCCGGCCTCCCGCTTCAACGCTCTGGGCAGGCGATCCGCGAAAGGCGCCCCGCGTCTCTTTATCCGGTGCGCGGCGGCGTTCACGGGGGGTCTTACTCGCTGCGCGCGAGCGCCGGCTAACGATCGGCTGTCCGCCGAGCCGTTTGCTGCTGGTAGGCGCTCGCAACAATTGCCGTTCGGCGCGGCTCGTGGTGCCGGTTGCCGCCGGACCGAGCGCCTCGAATACGTCGGTGGCCGTTACGATACCCACGAGCCGATCACCGTCCAGCACGGGCAGGGAGCCAATCAGCCCTTTTAGCATCAGGTCGGCCGCCTCGCGGACCGTCGTCTCCGGCTCGGCACTCGCCACGTGCGGCGTCATCAGATCCTGGACCCTGCGCCC
>JBOGJF010000469.1:0-3170 GCA_050747785.1 Vicinamibacteria bacterium | reverse complement strand
ATCTCCGGCCACGAGCCCCAGCCGATCGAGGGCCGTGGGGATCCACTTTCCCTGGAGCTCCACTTCCAGGGCTTGACCACTGGGTGGATCTGCGCTGAGGCTGGCCCGGGATCCGATTTGAACCCGTTCTCCCAAGACGGAGTGAGACACGTGCGCCCGGTCGGAGATATGGACTCCTCGAAAGAGCACGGAACGGTCCAGCTCGACATGCTCTCCGATGGTGCAACCCTCGGCGATGACCGCCGGCCCTGATACCCGGCAAAAGCTTCCGAGCGTGGCGCCCGACCCGATGAGGAGGGGTCCTTCGATCGCGGCGTCGGCTCCCACCCGGATATCATGGCGCTCCCGTAGCTCCTCCGGGCTCTGCAAGACGACGCCGAAGTCTCGCGCCCGCTCCTCTTTTTCCAAGAGGAAGAGGGTCGCCCGAAGCACGTCCCACGCGTAGGTGAGCGGCAACCAAAGCCGCTCGATTCGGTGATACCGCACGACCGATTCACGAGCGAGGATCTGGATGAAATCGGGAAGCTCCAGCTCGCCCCGTGAGCTCAGCGAGACGTCCTGGAGCCGATTCAACGATCCGCGTTCCAGCGAATACCCGCCAACGCTAGCGAGTGAGTTGGGGGGCGCGGTGGTCGGTTTCTCCACGATGTCCACCACCCGATCCCCCGCGATGCTCACGACCGCGCGGTTTTGCGGATCCGGGACGGGGGTCACCAGAATCGCGGGGCGATGACGGGTCAAGGCCTGTAGATCGTGGCGGTGATACAGGTCGTCTCCGTTGAGGACGAGACATCGGTCCTCGACGAGCGGGGCCGCCTGCAGAAGGGCATCGGCCGTGCCCCGTTGATCGCTTTGTACGAGATAGCGAAGGGGCAGGGAGCGGAATCGTGAGCCGAGCTGGTCGCGTATGGCATCGGCACGATATCCCACGACCAGTATTGCCTCATCGACAATGCCCTCGAGCTGGAGAAGAAGATGCTCGAGGAGCGGCCGTCCCAGGAGCGGGATAAGCGGTTTGGGACGGGTCGCGGTCAAGGGGTAGGTTCGGGTCGAACGCCCGGCTGCCAGGAGTACCGCCTGCCACATCGACAGGGCATGCTAACCCATGCCGAGCTCGGGACCCAACTCATTCAACACTTCGAGCTTGACAGTCCGGCCGGGGGTTGGGTAGACTAAAATTGAAATCGGGTTTCATTTTCAAGTCTCCGGCGACCCCGCCCCGACAGCCCGACAGGATAACCGATTGACCGAAATGACCCGATGACCGACACGAAGAGCAGCTAGACCACTACCGAGCACATGCCGCCAGACGCCCCGCCCCCCGAAGCCGCCGCCCCTGCCTCGCCGACGCCCATCGCGGCGCTCGAGCCGACCGTAGGGGAGGGCAGGCCACCCGGGTTCTCGCAGACCGAGACCCCGGCAAGGAAGATCGCCCTGGTTGGCAATCCCAACGTCGGCAAGAGCATCATTTTCAACCGACTGACCGGTCAATACGTCTACGTCTCCAACTATCCGGGCACGACAGTCGCTCTCGCCCGGGGCATTGCCCAATTCGGCGGGAGACGCTATGAGGTCGTCGACACGCCGGGAGTCAACTCGCTCGTTCCTCATTCGGAGGACGAGCGCGTTACCCGCGACATCCTTTTGCAGGAGAGGCCGGACATCGTTCTGGTCGTGGCCGACGCCAAGAACCTGCGTCGAACCCTACTCCTCTTGAGCCAGCTCGTGGAGCTTGGCTTGCCCACGGTCCTCGATCTCAACATGGCTGACGAATCGCGTAAGCGTGGCATCGAAGTCGACGCGGACTCACTGCGTAGACTCTTCGGCATCCCGGTCGTGGAGACGGTGGCCACGGAAGGACACGGGATCCGTGAGCTGGAACACGCTCTCGCCGAGCCGCTCGTTCCGCGTAATCCGTCCCCGGAGTTGAAGGCCGTGGTCGCCGAGCTCGAGCAGGACGTTTTGTCCGGCCAAGGAGGGCCACGGGAAATAACCGAGCCTAACGGGTCGGCGCTTCCGATGGGGCTTTTCGCCGAGTGGCTGGGCTCGGGTGACGACGGAGAGAAGGGTACTCTGCCTGCCTTGTTCGGCACGGATCGCGTCGATGCCATCCAACGCTCATTGGGCTTCTATCAGCAGAGACACCGTCGCCCGGCCGCCGCCGTGATCGTTCAGGCTCGCGGTCAGTGGATCGACGATGCCGTCTCGAAGCTGCGGCGCGTGAAGGTCGGGGCAGTCTCGGCGATGGCGGACCGCTTGGGACGCTGGTGTCGTGAACCCGTCACCGGATTTCCAATCCTGTTCGGTGTCCTCTTCTTCATGTATTACTTCGTGGGGGTCTTCGGAGCCGGCACCGCGGTGGATTTTCTCGAGACGACGGTATTCGGAGCGTATTTCGTGCCCGGCATCACTTGGGTTGTGGATCGGCTGTTGCCGTTCGCTTTCGTGAGAGATCTATTGGTCGGGCCTTACGGGGCGATCTCGATGGGATTGACCTACTCGGTTGCCATCGTCTTGCCCGTCGTGACCACTTTCTTCATGGCCTTCGGCTTTCTGGAAGACAGCGGTTATCTTCCCCGACTCGCCGTTCTTGCCGATCGAATGTTTCGTTTCATGGGGCTCAACGGCAAGGCGGTCCTGCCCATGGTGCTGGGGCTGGGCTGTGTGACGATGGCTACCTTGACGACGCGCATCCTCTCGACGCGCAAGGAGCGTCTGCTGGCAACGCTACTACTCGCTCTCGCCGTTCCGTGCGCGGCACAATTGGGCGTCGTCTTGGGAATGTTGGCTTGGGTTTCCTTTTCGGCATTGCTTTTCTTGGCCGGCATTCTCCTGTCCCAGCTGCTTCTCGTCGGATGGATTGCCGACAAGATCATTCCCGGAGCCCGCTCCGATTTCATGGTCGAGCTTCCGCCGATGCGGTTCCCCATGTGGAGTAACCTGGCGCGGAAGACCTGGAGTCGGGTGCGATGGTTTCTTCGCGAGGCCGTGCCATTGTTCGTCCTCGGCACCATCGTGCTCTTCATGCTGGATCGTTTGGGCATTCTCCCCTTCATCGTGAGGGCGGCCGAACCGGTGGTGGTAGGGCTCTTGGGCCTACCGGCGAAGGCGGGAGAGGCCTTCGTCATGGGCTTCCTGCGTCGCGACTACGGGGCGGCCGGTCTCTTCGA
>JBOGJF010000468.1:0-14882 GCA_050747785.1 Vicinamibacteria bacterium | reverse complement strand
GACAATAGGGTGCCTGTGGGGCACACGTTTGTTCAGTATGAGCCGTCGCCGAACGGGACCATGTCCCAACAGCCGCCCGACCCTGACGCCCGCGGTGTCTACTATGCGCTTCTGGATTTGGAGGAGGATCCGCTCTGGCGGCAACGGCGAGATCCCGAGATCTACGAGCAACGTTACGAGCACTGGACAGGCAGTCGCTACGAGTCAGACGAGACGCAAAAATTGCCGGGGGCGCTCCGCAAGGACGGTCAAGCACGACCGCCGTGGGCCTGGGACGATTTGAACGATCCGTTCGTCTCGCGCGGAGACTGGTATCTCGCTCCAGCATTCGCAGTCGCGCACCACCTGTCGGTTCCTGGACTGACTGCGGACATCGTCAACGACACCGACTATTACCTACGCCACCCGTTCTTGGAGGGACAGCGTGGCGGAAACCCGCCCTTTCAAAAGCCTCCTTCCGCTCGGGCACCCGAGCCGGTTCGCTCCGATGAGTTGAATGAGACTATCCATCTCTTCGACAATGCGCGCCTGTCGGAATGGGTCCCTTCCTCGCGAGGGGGGACGGTCGCAACGGGTTCGGATGAGCGTGGCGAGTTCTTGCGTGTGGGCGGGGAAAGAGCTCGTTCCACGGGCACGACTCTTGGTCAGCTCGAGGCCACCGATCTGTGGATCCCTCTCCAGGGTGCTAGCTCTGCTCTCCTGCGATACACGAACCCGTCCGGAATCCCCTCCGTAAAGATCACATTTCGCACCGGCCGTGGGGAGCGCGACGATCCTCGCGACATCCAGGAACACACGTCGATGATGCTTCTTCCTTCGCTGACGGCGGCCCCGGAGGCCGAGGGCGAGACCCAAGTCGATTCCACAAAGGGTTTGATCTTAGCCGAGGAACAAGCGGGCGAGGGACTCTTTCTGATGGGTATGACGATCGAGTTCACAAGCGACCTCACGCACTGGGGAGCAGCTACCGGGGCCACGGATTTGCCCGATCAGTTGCCGGCGCTCATTCAGCAGCAGTTTCGACGGTTTGTAGACACGGCTCCGGAGGCACGCACGATTGACATCATTGCCATCGAGATCCTAAGCGTGACCAACTGATGCCGCTTTTCGTGCGCCGTCGGGCGAGCACAAGAAAGTTCAAGAGCCATTACAAAGTTGATGGAGGGACCGATGAAGTCCAAAATGTCGATTTTTTCATTGGGGGCCGTCCTCGTGGCCGGGTTCGGCTGCGCGAGCCCGGAGGGCTCTGGGTTAGCAGAAAAGGCGTCGTCGGCGCTCTTTGGAAGCGTGGCCGCTAGCGCCGGCCAGCAAAAGCTCGCTCTGCTCGTCGGTATCGACGAGTATCGAGCAGTCAATGATTTGAACGGCTGCCTGAACGATGTACAGAACATGAAGGTCCTCCTCAGGGACAAGTTCGGTTTCGAGGAGGCCAACATCATGGTATTGCGCAACGAGAAAGCGACCCGAAGAGCTATTATCGAAGCGTTCCAGACTCACCTCATCGCGAAAGCCCAGAGGGGCGATATCGTCGTCTTTCACTACAGCGGGCACGGTTCTCAGATGAAGGACGCGAGCAAGGACGAGCCTGATGCATACGACGAGACCATCGTCCCCCACGACAGTCGCACGGTGCGAGTGTTTGACATTCCGGACGATTCCATCAACGCGCTTCTGAGACTGCTTTCGGATAAGACGGACAACGTTACCGTTATTCTTGATAGCTGTCATTCGGGTACCGCGGTTCGAGCTTCCGGTAAGGTCCGAACGGTCGACAAGGACGAACGAGAACCGCCACCCCCGGATTCCTTCGCCACAGGCACGCGCGGCACGGTTGAGGCCGAGGGCGGCTGGCGTCCCGAGGATGCGAAGTACGTCCTTCTATCCGGGAGCCGATCGAACCAGCTATCCCACGAGTTCTTCGTGGACGGTAAGAGCCACGGTGCCTTCACCTACTTTTTTACGAAAGAAGTCCGTGAAGCTCAGGGAGAGGTGACCTATCGGGACGTCATGGACAAGACCATCGGTCACGTTAATGCTCGCTACCCATCCCAAGAGCCACAGATCGAGGGTACTCTGGCTGATAACTACGTCTTCGGTGATGAGAGTGACGTCCCCCAGAACTATGTGCTCGCTTCGCCAATGAGAGGGGACCGTGTTCTGCTCAAGGCAGGGCAAATCCAGGGGCTCACCACCGGCTCCGTTTATGAAGTCTATGCACCCGGAACCAAGGACTTCGAGCCGCCCGCAAGGCCGCTTGCGAAAGTCGAGCTGACCCGCGTCGATCCTTTTTCCGCGGAGGGCACCATCCTGTCGGGCGGGCCCATTAAGGAGGCCGCCCGTGCCGTCGAGCGGCAACACCGGTATGTGGACCGGAAACTGCGTATCTACTACAAGGACCTGCCAGAGTCCGAGACCCTGAAACGCATCAAGACGGAGCTCGATCTCGTTGCGTTCATCGAGCCCGTTTCGGAAGAGCTCGACTATCACCTGTTGTTGGAAGAGAGGGATGGCGCCATCGTGACCGAAGGTGGAGACCCAACGGAGATCTCACCCCGAGTATCGATCGCAGAACCGAATGTCGTGGAAAGAGTAGTAGATCAAGTGAGCCAGTGGGCGAGGTGGTTCAACGTCCTCTCGATTGCCAATGCCTCGACGGATCTCGAAATCAAAGTTGGCATCAAACGCGCTGACGGGCAAGAAACCAGGTCTCTCTTCGACAATTCCGCGCAGGTCAGTGCGGAGTTTGGTGAGGGCGAGATCTTCGAAGTATGGGTCGAGAACCTCACCAACGACGACGTCTATCTGGCCGTCTTGGGCCTATCCACCGACGGGAGCATCGCGCTCGTATATCCCGCGGCACCGGGCGCTCAGGAGGTCTTAGCCGCCAAGGGAACGTGGAGGAAAAACCTCGTCACCACACTCCCGCCGAACCGAGATACCGTCAAGGACGTCATCAAAGTGTTTGCCACGTTGGAACCGGTGGACTTCAGTCCCTTGATGCAGGATCCGGTGAGGGCCAACGTTCCAGGAAGTAGTGACGATCCCTTGGTTCAACTGTTAGCCCAGGCCTTGAGAGGTGTGACTCGTGGAGTCCAACGTGTCGAGCTGGACAACTGGGTGACAGCGGAGCGTGTCATCCAGGTCAAACGGCAGACCGTCAGTCGGCGTGAACAGTAGAAGAGCCAGAGACCCGAACGGACGACGAGCGTCCAACCGAATTACCCCGCTCGACTCGCATAAGTAGTGCCCCACAGAGCCCGCGACTACGGCTGTAACAGTGCGTAGAGCCATCTCATCGCAGCGGTCACTGATAAGATTGCAATCTTTGTGTAGCGCTGAGCGCTACGCTGGAACGCCACACCTGTCCCGAGTGAAGAAGTCTAACGTGCGGTGCTTCCTATGAAAAGAAGCGGGCTGCGCACACAGTTCCCGCCGGCACGTTTATTGCTATGGCAAACAGTGCACCGTCAGCTGGACCATTTTGACGGTATGCGGATCGGGGTCGTGAGGAGAGAGGAAAACATGGGGCTGGCTTCGAACGGCGCGTGGTTCCCCATTAACGAGTTGCGAGGTGTGTGATGAGGATTCCGATGAGACTGCTCTTCGCCGTTTGCATCGCGACTGCGATCTTTGAGGCGGTAGCCGTTGCACAGCCGAGAGGCCTCGCGCCCGAAGAGGACACGCTTTCCGCCGCCGATTTCGGCACCTATCGGGCCGTCATCATAGGGATCGACGATTACACGTCGTGGGAACCTTTGGAGTTTGCGGAGCGGGATGCTCGAGAGCTCCGGGATATTCTCACTGAACACTACGGTTTCGCGCCGGAACGGGTTGTTACCCTTCTAGGGTCGGAAGCGACCGAAAGTAGGATCATGACCAGCTTGCGTGACATGCTTGAGCACTCGCAAGAAAGCGACAACCTTCTGATTTACTATGCGGGGCACGGGCAGTTGGACACGACGACAAACACGGGGTTTTGGATACCCGTCGATGGTAGCGGCCGCGACGAGTCGACTTGGATACCATTCTCTTACATCATCAACTTGCTCAACGCCGAAGCCGACAAGGTGAAGGCGAAGAGTGTAGCGGTCATCACCGATTCCTGTTACGGCGGTGCCTTGTTGAGCACGCGCTCGAGTCGGACACCGGGAGCGCCGGAGCCCACGGACGAGCGCTACGTGGATTCGCTTCGAGGCTTCGCTAACCAGCGAAGCCGCCAGGTCATTGCTTCTGGCGGGTTTGAGGAGGTCCCCGATCGAAGCCAATTTGCAGAGCTGCTCAAGGCCGCGCTGCGAGAGAATACGCTCCGCTTGGTCGACCTGGAATTCCTTTTCTGGGAGAAAATCTACCCCACGCTGAGGCGGATTGGAGAACAGAAACCCACGATGAAGCAACTCATCGGTGGTCTCGGTGGGGATGGACTGTTCGTCTTTCTGCGCGACCACCCGTCGGGCGGGCCCCAGCCGCTTCCCCCGGGACCGGACGCGGAGATCGCGTTTTGGAAGTCGATCGAGGGTAGTGACAACCCGGAGTTGTTCAGGGAGTATATACGGCGATTTCCCAATGGCCAGTTCGTTCTCATCGCTCGAGACCGACTGCTCGTGCTAGAGCACTTAGCCGTACCGTCGGTCGAGGGCAAGAGCGAGGCAGACGCGAAAGAAGCATTGCGGATGGCAGGCCTGGAAGTGGGCAATGTGAGTCGTCGAGAGAGCACACACCCTCGCGGGACGGTCTTAGACCAGAACCCTGGTGCCGGGAGCGAAGCGAGACGCGGCACCGCCGTCGACCTAACCATCGCAAGTTGGCCGCAAGTACCCGACGTCGTGGGACTCAGAAAGGATGAAGCTGTCGCCGTATTGCACGAGCACGGGTTCATGGCTAAAGCAAGCTACCCCACCCCCAAGGGTCTTGCTGAACGAGGAAAAACGTCAGCAGGACCTGACACGGTTATCGACCAGATGCCGCCGGCGGGTAGTGAGGCGCAGCCCAAAACAACTGTCGGTTTGCTCTTGACAGGTGTCATCGTTCCTAAGCTAGTTGGCCTGGACACCAAAATAGCTGCCGCGACGCTTGAAAAGATAGGACTCAAGGTCGGGCAGACGAAGACGGAGTACGTAGCGAACGAACGCGTGGGAACCGTGCTCGACCAGTTCCCGAAACCCGGCACCGCCGTGGCTCCGGGGGTCGCCGTCGATCTATCGATCGCCGAGATCGCTCCGCCTTCGCTTGTGGCTCCGCGAGACGGTGCGATTCTGGATAACGGGTGTGGCGACCAGAGTGACTGGGTCGTCTGGGACTTTGACTGGTCCGACGTCTCCGGCGCGAGCACCTACCACCTGTTCGTGATTGGCCCCGGTGCGAGCGTTCCGGCGATCGATGAATCGAATCTGAACGCTTCGTTCCACCGTGAGGAGAGCCTTTCCTACATCGCCGGACACAACCTTCGAGGATGGCGATGGAAGGTGCGAGCAAGTGTGAGCGGAGAGTGGGCTGCGTGGAGTGAGGAGGGAACCTTCGACGTGGAGCCGCTCGATACCGACTGCCAATATCCTCTTCCAGTCGAGACAGAAGACCGTTGCTATGAACTCGTGCAAGGCGAGATTGCGTGGGACTACAAAGGTAACAAAGATTGGGACCCAGCAAATGTGATGCGCCTGTGTCAAGGCACTTCAAGGGCCGCTGAGCCGGGGCTCTGCTTCGAACGCGTGATGCACGGTGGAATCGATTGGGGTGGAGGGACGCAGTGGGAGTGGACAAATGCTTTGGACTTGTGCCAAGGGACCAATGACGCCACCGGTACTGTCGACTGCTTTGAGGGGGAGATCGGCCGGGGGCGAGGTTGGCCGGAGGCGATACGAGCTTGCAGCAAATGAGCAACAACCGGGCCGCCATACAATCCAATGTGCGCGCGACCTGACAAGTAATGGCGGGGTCAAGGCGAACATCGAGCCAAACGGAGGAAGGTGGGCACTATGGAAAGACTAAAATGGACAACAGGAGTCGTCACGACATCGTTGTTATTCTGCGGGACGCTGAGTCTCGCTGTTGAATCACGTTACGAGGCCTGTGAATCCATCGAGGACACAGCGTCATCGGCGGGGAGCTCAGAAGGTGCGGCGCTAGAGCTCCTCGAGCCGCAACGTCACGCAAGCTTCATCGGCGCTTCTCAAGACAGCGACGCGGACCGGGGTTGCTGCGTGTGGAAAACCAAAGACGTTAACTGCGCCTACGCCAACAGAGGATACTGTAGAACGAAGGCAGAGGAGCTGGGGGTAACCTACGAATTTTTCATGGGCGAGAGTTGTCGCGATGTTAGGGAGTGCCCGCAACAGGTCGATCCGTAGCCGCTCGACTCGGGACACCACGAGATTCCTCGTCGCTTTCTGGCCGCCAGCTCTGACGCTCGAACTATAGTGGGTCACCAGAGCTCACTGTGCGCGAGTAGGTGGCCAGTCCATCCGTATCAATCGTCGCGTGCGCCTCGATCGCCTCATCGAGCAGACTATCAATCTGTGGCTCGACGCCGCGTGTCGAAGTAGCTCTGAGATTCTGAAGCGCCGCCAGTGCGGGCTCGCGGCCCGAGAGGGCCAGAGCGATGATGTTCATTTGCGATAGCTGAAGGCTTTGACCCTGTGCGTCCTGGAACGGACCGGTCCACGGAAGCTCCCTTGCCGACCAGCTGGTTGGCTGGAGACCACCGATGAGGTAGTCAAGAGCTCGTTGACTGCCGGTACGATTTGCCAAATACCCGAGCGCCAGGATCGCCGCGGTCTTCGCATTGTACGCATCCGCCGACAGCGTCGCATCGCCCTCCTCGATGAAGCTCACCAGGGGATCCACGACGGACTCGTCCCCGACGGCCCCGAGCACGGTAACGACGTTGCTCCAATAGGGCTCGTCGCTTGAATTCGACAACATGTCCAGCAGTTGTGGGACGACGGCGGGCTCGTATCGGGCCGCGACTTCGAAGGGGACGCCGTGAAAATATGTCTGACGAACAAAATCACCGATGTCCGGTAGTGCCGTTTGCGCCATCAACTCCCCGGTCGCGGACGGCGGGCTGGCGGTCATAGCCGCGACGGCTTCGAGCGCATCGCACTCTGCCGCGTTCAACTGCCGACGATTGTCTCCAATGGAAGGAAACATCACCGCATTTTCATCGTTCCGATGACTACGTCCCTTCGTGTGGCAGAATTCATGAAGCCAGAGAATCCCTTCCTGGGCAGGACGAAAACGAACGACGACCATGGAACTTCCCGGCACGGGAGCACACCCGATGATTCCCGGAGCGAAGCCGCCACACCAGTTGATCTGGTTCACCACCTTTACATAGCCCGGGAGCGCGAGGACGGCCAGAAAATCGGCTTGACTGTTGATGATGCCGCTTCCCATGTCGAAAGTCGTGAGGTCCCCGTCACGTTGCAGGTTTACTCCGCAGGATACGTCGCCGATGCCGTCTGCCTGGGTAGCCACCGCGGAGCCGTCAACTAACACTTCGTCCGCTCGGGTCCCCTCGATTGGCGTCGAATCGTGACGACTCACCTGGAGATCGTGCGTGACGGGCTGGACGTCGTTGCCGTTGTCACCTCCTCCACCATTACAGGCGTTGCAAGACAGAGCTGCTATGGCGCAGGCAACGGGGAGAAACACGCCAAATTTGAGCATTGTTTCGTGAGAACGCATGACTTACCTCCATAAAAGGCGAACGCAGCGTTTCTTGACTTCGGGTATTGTGCGTGCCAGCCTGACGTATGCCCGTCTTCGCATCCCACGGAGGTCGTGGCCTTTCCCCGCAGCTTCTCGCGCTCGCAACCTCGATTGTCTTGGCGTCTTCTGGATCGGCGTGTCAAGCCGGTGAGCCCGCTTTGACTCAAAACGACGACAGGCTCGAGCCTCAACCAAGGCAGGTGACGACGCCCGTCGAGGAGTTCGTTCGTGGGACCTATATTCATGGCGTGCCCTATGAAGAGGCCACTACGTATGGATCGTCGGTAGTGCCTAAGCTACTCGGGATGCTCGCCGATCCCGCTGAAGAGGAGCATTGGTCCAACATCGTCGTCACGCTCTGCATTGTTGGGGACGAAAGCGTATTGGAGTCCATCCAGACTTTTGTGGGTGAGAACGGGTCCGGACCGCTTTCACGGGCAAGCTACGCCGCGAAGACCAACGCCATTACCGCTCTCGGGTACCTCATTTACAGAACAGGTAGTGAACGAGCCTTGGACTACGCGAGGCAGGGACTCCAACCCGCGACGTGGACCGAGAGAATTCATTGGCGGAGTCCCTATCATTCGAGCCAAGAGGATCTGAACGTGCAGCTTGCACAAATGTCGGTCATGGCCCTGGCACTCTCGGGTCACCCCGATGGTCGGGAGGCGTTGGAGAAACTCAGGAAGGATACTAGCCGCGACATCGTCGCGGCTCAAATCAGTGACCTCCTCGATGACGCGATCGAAACGAATGAGATCGTCCAGCAACAAGGTCTCGCCGAATATCTGACCAACCGGATCCAGTAGCGCAGAGTTCGAGTTTTGTGACGTATTTGGACTCGGGCGAGTGTTGCCAGGCAGACCGCTGCAAGCCACGTCACAATCTCAGAAGCAATACTCGATTCCCAAGAGCGGCGTCAGGACGTCCCCAAGGCCGTTGTCATCCAGTTTGACGAGCAGGTTCATGTCCACGAGAAGGTTTCCCCCGACGTTGGCCTTGATACCGATCGCTGCTGTGGCGGTGTTGAAGGAAGCGCCCTCGCCGACCGACAGGGACGTGAAAGTCTCCTGGGGAAGAGGGCTTCCCGGGATGAGTCGAGTGACAAAGTCCTCCGCCATAGGCTGAAACCCGTCAATCACCCAGCGACCCAGAAAGTCCAAAGCTAGTGTGAAGTTGGGGTGAATCCCGATGTCCGCGCCGAAAACATAGAGGAGCTGATCGGGCAAGTCCCCCGTCTCCCGCTCTTCCAGTATTTCTCCGTTGTCTCCGAACTCCGCGCTATCGGCTAGCGAGCTTTTCCCATTCCACTGATAGGCCACGTTGCCGTGGGGCGACACGCGCCCGGCGAGCGAAACGACAACGAAGGGCGTGACTCCGAGCGTACCGGAACCCAGGAAGTCCTCCTCATTTCCCGTCGGAAGTCGCATGTCCAGACCCAGAGCCAGGCCTGTTTTCTCGGCCTTGGCGACGGTGGCTTTTGTCCGGATGATGATATCGCCGATCCCGGCAGCGCGGCCCGAGATTTCGAACTCCGCCCTGTCCCCATAAAAAGGGGAGGCGATGTCACCGGCGTCGCGACGGTTGGACGGGTCGTCAACGCCGCGGTTCGGGAAAAAGTGGACCGATGGGTTGCCGGAGCTTCCGACGCGGCGGAGAACCGCGGTCGCAGAGGCTCTCATGTCCACGTCGAGGACGGGGATGGCGTACGACATGTCGAGGAAGTCTGTCAAACCGTAAGTGAAATAGGCGCTGAATTGGCCTACTCTCGTATCAATGGAAACGACTGACGTGACGACGTCGGCTAGCCCTCCACTTGCGGCCGCGTCATCGTGCTCGAAAACCAAAGGCATCCTGGCCAGGTCGAAATCATTGAAGCTATCAAAAGTGAAGTATTGATAGGTGAATCCCATCGCGAACCGCCGCCGCCCGATGGTCTCTGCTCGTTCGGCGAATATGGGCCCGAAGCTCTCGGTGGATCGAGTGACCTCACCGGTGCCGGCGTCGAGGCTGTAAGTAAACCCAGAGGCCGGTGACGGAAGAGGGAGCGCCGTCAGTTCCGTGGCCAAAGCCGTATTGAAAGGAACGAAGAGATTCTGCCAGGGACCCTGGAAGTGTCTTGGATCGTGCGGCCGGTTGTTGATCAGCGTCCTGCTTTCCAAGCAAAGAAACCCTTCTCCAGGAGTGCTGCGGTCCTGGAATTGGCAAGGGTCCGACTCGAAAAGGTGCCCCAAGAGGTCAGAGAGTGACTGAGCGAGAGTCGTGGTCGAGTGCGCGAATGTCAAAAGAACCAACAGGAGGACTACTCTCTTGATCATGCTCGAGTCTCCTTCATTCGAATGTCTTGCGACGTTGATGACTGGGGAAGCGCTTGCGGATCGATACATGCCCCCGCTAGTGCTGCGTAACGTCCTGGATCAGCCAGGAGCTACCCTGGCGGTGAAGGGTGAAGGTTACGTGTCTCGTGAAGCTTTCCCGATCTCGGGTCTTGAACTGAATCTCATGCACACACTCGCACTTCACGGTTGCACCGTTCCCCACGACGACCGGATCGTCACATCGGAGCTCAACCTGCCATGAGCTCGCCATCTCGAAGCTCTGTTGAAATGTCAGCGGCGCGCCCGGGTAGACGCCTCTCAGCGATGCGAAATCCATGGCTTCCATGGCACTCTCGAAACGCCGTAGCGCCAGAGGAACCGATGCTAGAGAGGAGGGACTGGAGGAAGAGTTGGATGGAATGGCGGATGAAGCATTCGAGGTGGCCGATGAAGAGTCGGAAGGATTGGAGCGCGTGGTTCTTGGCGGACGCCCCTTTAGCACGAAAACGAAGTCCCCTTTGTCCAGCTCCGGGTCCCTAATCTTGCCGTACTGAGGATGTTGGGCGGCTGAGTACTCGGGAATCGCGGTCTTCATCAACAAGCCCAACTCGTCTCCGGTGAGATATCCATCCTTGATGGGCTCGTCGATCAATCCCTCTAGGATATCCAACAGTACCGTCTTGAATATGCTACGGTCCGGGACGGGCTCGTCGGCTCGGCCGGCGGTTAGAAACGCTCGCACCGGTCGGGCGACGAACTCTCGAATCGGTTCCGGAGTGACCTCCGCTCTTACGTTCAGGAGTGCTCCGGAAAAACAGCTGTCGAAGACGAACAGGACGTGCCGAGCCTCGATCTTTTGAGCGTAGGTCACGAACCATTCCATGCTGATCGCACGTGCCTCGAACCCGGCGTGGTCAAGCCGTGGATCGGGTGTGTTCGTCATCGCGATATAACCGAAGCTTCGGTCGGCGGTTCCTCTTACTGTGTGCCCGTGACCGGCGTAGTAAACGAGGAGCCGAGCGCCCGCTTCCCGACCCTGGTTCGTCTGGAATTGAGCCATGACCTGACGAAACGCCTGATCGGAAAGGTCCTTGTGCACCTCGGTCTCGAAGCCGAGCTCCCGGAGTACGGCGGCGATTTCGTCGACATCCCGAGTCGGCCATTGCAGACGATCCCAATGCTCATACTCGCTGTTGCCAATGAGCAGTGCGTAGGATCCAGAGTAGAGGTCGACGGGGTTGCCCTCTTCGGTTTGGACCGTGATAACACCGCGGTTTACATTCTGCCTTGGCCCCAGGCGGTGAGAGGCACCACGCAAATTGGTTGGGACGCCGAGTACCAGAAGGATCAACAGCATGATCGAAAATCGAGACGTAAAGCCACCGTGGAAGGAAGTGAACTCGCAAAGGCTCTGCACGGGTCTCTCAGCTCATGAGTTGCCGACGTTGACCGCCACGAGTGAACACTTCTTCTGGCTACTCTCGGACGAGGAAGGCGCTGGCTATCCGATAGTTTCTGCTAGGGCAATCTGCGACTGGGGACGATGCAAGGGACATACCACCGGTAGGCCTGTGTGACTCCTAACTCTGCGTTTCTATCCCACGGTCTCTGAATCAGTTGGCGTGGCGTCCTGCACGCCGGCGGAACCTTCGTGTGTAACACATGGAGCTACACACTCAGGCGTTCGAGGCGCCACGAAACTTTTTTGGAGCCAATCAGAGTCTTCAGAGTGCATGCTGGTGGAGGAGACGAGTGGCGGAGGGAGGAAACGCAACCATATGATTCATGGAATTACATAAGACTCTCTCGTATTCGGCCCTTGCCATGACTCTCCGTATACTTCAGCCGCCCAGCAGCCTGTATCAACGAGGTTAGGGCCGGTCCTTCCTCGTTGATCTACCCCAATGCGCGACTGCCCCAGTGTATTGACACGCGCTACACCTAAGTGACAGGCAGAACCGCTCCAACTGTTTGAGATGGAACCCATTAATTCCCGTGGCCACGTACCGCGGGATTGGGCACGGGCCTTGCTCCGCTAGTCTCGATGGCGCATCCGGCCACCAAACGGCGGCGCAGGGTTAGGGTTGCTTCGAGTGTTGCCGTTTGGGTCGGCCGGATGGATCAGCTCAGTCCCTTGTCTCACTTTGCTGAAGCCACCGCGATCCTTGAACGCGGAGGAGGTTGGTCATGGCGATCGCAAAGCAACCGGTTGAGGCGATACACCCCGGGAAAGCCCATGAGGACGCTATGGTGGTGGCGTCTCAGACTGCCGGCACCAACTGGCAAGAGGTCTACCTCGGGGGCAGTCCGGAGGCCGAGGCGGATATCGTCCAAGCATTCGTCAGTGACATCAAACGGGTTCAAGCTCAAATCAAGACAACTGCGAAAGCGAGTGAGATCCGTCGCGCCTTTCACGCCAAGATGCATCTCGGCGTCACCAACGCCGAGTTCCGGATTTTGCCCGACATTCCGCCCGAACTATGTGTAGGGTTTTTCCGTCCCGGTGCGAAGTACAAGGCAACCGTTCGCCTCTCGAACGCCTCGGGCGAGATCAAAGCCGATAGCGCTTCGGATTTCCGCGGCATCGCGATCCGGATCCACGCCGGGAAAGACCATGTTCATGATCTACTCATGACCAACGCTCCCGCCTCCCACGCACGCGATGCCGTCCAGTTCATGACCGCCGCCAAAGCGCTTTCGAGTCGACCGAAGGCTTTAGCCCCGTTCAGGTTGATTTTCGGACTGGGGCCCTTCGAAGCGGTGCGCATGCTGTTCGCTCTCATCGGCGGCGCTTCACGCAAGGTCTACAGCATGGCCACGGAGAGCTTCTGGAGTCGAGCCCCCATCAGGTTCGGCCCTTACGCTGCGAAGTACAGCATCAAGCCCGTCCCCGAGACGAAGCCGGTCTCCGAATCCGAGATCGACGACATCAAGAAGCGTGCGAACTTCCTGCGCGACGACCTTCTGGAGCGACTCCTAGAGGGCGACGTCGCCTACGACTTTCGAGTCCAACGGTATGTCAACCCGAAGAAGACCCCCATCGAGGATGGGGTCGTGGAGTGGAAGGAAAGCGAAGCTCCTCCCGAGACCATCGCCCGCCTCGTCATACCCAAGCAGGACCGGAATAGCGCGGAAGCACGCTCGGAGGAAGCCTTCGTCCAGAGACTCGAGTTCAATCCCTTCAATACGACGGATGACTTTCGGCCCCTGGGAAGTCTCAACCGGGCTCGAAAGCTCGTCTATCAAACAAGCGCCGATCATCGTGAAGGGCGGGTCTCCTACGTCCCGGTGGGATTCTTCGGTCGGTTCTACGATTGGTTCACAGAAAAGGGCTACAACCTTCTCAACACGGTCGTTCCCTGGCACAAGCTGCCGGTATTGCTGGGATTAGGGAATCTGTTGGCTCAGCGCAACGTATTGAGGCGGGAAAATCTCCACGATACCGAGGAGCGCGAAATCGTGCCGACCGCGCGTCCGAACGTACGCGCTATGGACCCCAGCCTACGGGGAGTGCGTACCAGCGATGGAACCCACAACGATCTCTCTCAGCCACGAATGGGAGCCGCGGGGGCGCGATTCGGACGGAACATTCCGCTTCACAAGGTAGTCCGTGACACGAGGCTTCTGGAGCCGAACCCGCTCGTCGTGAGTCGCGAGCTCATGACCCGCCACGTGTTCCAACCGGCGACGACGTTGAATATGCTCGCGGCCGCCTGGATCCAGTTCCAAATTCACGGCTGGTTCAATCACAAGCGCAGGAAGGACAAGTTCATCGAGCTTACGGGCTACGGCTGGCAGGAAAAACCCATGCGGGTGCGCGAGACGAGTCCCGAGACGCCGACGAAGACGGACCCCAATATGCCGCCGACCTATGCGAACGAGGAGACCCACTGGTGGGACGGGTCGCAAATGTACGGCACCACGCGGGAGCTTGTTCTCTCCCTCAGAGAGAGACGGGGCGGCAAGCTGGCAATCGAAAAGGACGGCCTGCTCCGTGCCGAGAACGGAATAGACGTCACCGCGTTCAACGAGAACTGGTGGATCGGCTTGAGCATGATGCACACTCTTTTCACCCTGGAGCACAACGCCATCTGCGATCGGCTTCATCGCGAGTATCCGAGCTGGGACGACGATTTGCTGTTTGAGAAGGCGCACCTCATCAACGCCGCGCTCATGGCGAAGATCCACACCGTCGAGTGGACGCCGGCGATCGTGGCCCATCCCACGCTGCAGGTCGCGATGAATGCCAACTGGTGGGGGCTCCTCGGCGAGGGGCTGGCTAAATCCCTGGGCCGCGTCGGTGACGGTGAAGTTTGGAGCGGTATCATGGGCTCCCCGCCGGACCACCATGCGGCTCCGTATTCCCTGACGGAAGAGTTCGTGGCCGTCTACCGTATGCACCCGCTCATGCCCGACGACTTCGCGTTCCACTCTCATGAGGATCACCGGTTTCTCGGAGCCGAAAAGTTGGAGGACGTCCAGGGACCGGCAACGCGGAAGGTCGTGGAGTCCGTCGGAATGAGAAACCTTTTTTACTCCTTCGGCATCGCCCACCCCGGCGCGATCACGTTGCACAACTATCCGCACTTCCTTCAACGCCTGGTGCGACGGGACGAAGAGGGGAAGGAAGAAAAGTTCGACCTGGCCGCGGTGGACGTCTTGAGAGACCGAGAGCGGGGTGTGCCGCGGTACAACGACTTCCGGGAGATCTTGCACCTCCCGCGCATCAGGTCGTTCAAGAGACTGACCAAGAATCCCGTGTGGGCGCTGGAGATACGGAAGGTCTACAACGACGACATCGACGACGTGGATCTGATGGTAGGGATGTTCGCGGAGACGCCGCCTAAGGGATTTGGG
>JBOGJF010000467.1:0-7387 GCA_050747785.1 Vicinamibacteria bacterium | reverse complement strand
GGAGAAGGCCGCGCTCGTCTCGCCCGACGTCCGTGAACGGATCGTCTGCCAGATAGATCTCTCGAAGAGCGTCTAGGCGCTCTTCGAGAGACTTGTCCTCGAGACGCGGTTGCCAATGGCGCACCCGTGCATCCACCAGAGATCCCAGCACTCGTTTGAGAGCCTCCGGGCCCAGGGTGTCTTGGATGGCATCGATGAGCGCGAGGGAAAGGGCATCGTAATCCTTCGGGAAAAGGTGCTCGCCAGCGGGAGTGAGCGTGTAGAGCGTCGCGGGGCGTCCCGCAGCACCGGAGCCGGCACGACGGGTGCGGAGAGCACGGACCCAGCCTTCTCGTTGAAGAAGGAGGAGCTGTTGTCGCACCGCCTCACCGCTGGTTTCCATGCGTTCCGCGAGGCCCGCGATGGTGCCGGGGCCGTCATTTTTCAGGAGCGTCAACACGAGTCGGCGGCTAGGTGACAGAGTATCGAGTCGTGTCATCTTCACCTCGTTCGGTCGGAGGCGGTAGCGCCTCGGCCGGTCCCCGGGCTCGATCCCTCCACCCGGCCGATTCCATAGCGGAGAACGAGCTCCCCGCCAAGCCAGGCGCCGGCCGTGAGCGTCAGCACGCCGACGACCTCGAGAGCGAGCGTAGCAAACTGGGCTCCCGGGGAAGCAGGGACGATGCCCCCTCGCACGACGAGGGCCATCCCGAAGGATCCCAGCGCCGCCAAGATGACGTACAAATGTCGCTCAGCGGTCCGTTCGGCATCTTTCCGATCCAGCGTCATGTAGTCCAGGAGCCCGCTTGCCGCGGTGGGCAGCGACGCCGCCAGACCAAGCGTCAGAGTCCAGAAGCCGAAACGCCACCAGGCGGCGCCGAGCCAGATCGCCACCAAGTCCCAGAGTGGACCGACCGACAAGAGAGCGATGGGAAAATGCACCAGTGCGACGTGAACGGGATGGCCCAAGACGCGCAGTCCTTGCTTGGCGAGCATCGTCAGGGCCCGCCGACCGTTCCCAAGAGGAGAAGGACGAACCCGGCGACGGCCGCAAGCCCATGAACCACGATGAGCCCCTTCGAGAGAGGCCGGCCTCTCAGATGAGAGGCAAAGAGAACGAAGCCACCAAGCGCCGCCAGTACGAAGAACGCCAGCGCGATCCGTGTCAGCGTGATGGCGCCACCGCCCCAGACGGCCAAGATGAGCGTCACCAACGCTACCGCGGCGACCAGCCCATGGATGACCGCCAGAGCCGTGGGGAGCGGTTTCTCGCGGAACCGCAGGATCGCAAGGGTCAAGCCGCCGAGCGCTGCTATCGCAAAGAGAACCAAGGCCAACGTCATGACGAACCCTCCTTTTGAAGGAGGCGTTTTCGCGCCTCAAGGAGCATTGTTATCGGCATTAACCAAATAATACAAGCAATTTTTTGTTTAATTCGAATACCCAAAAGGATAAAGGAGGCCACGTGTCGGTACAGTCGGCAGCACGTGGAGAGTTGGCGGCTGGAGCTGGATAAACAACGAACGCCTGGCGAGTGAGGACATCCCGGAAGCTTCCCCTCAACGACAAGGACATGCATCCCCGACGCCCATTCTTCTGCGGCGGGACGTCTCATACAGCACGACAATCGTTTGCTTCCACCGCCCACCCCAGCTAGGATCTTGCGTTGACCCGGGTCGATCGGGTCGGTGGCGGTAGACTTCATGACCCGCGAAGTGCGAAAAGCGACCACCTGGGGCTTGCTCGTCACCATCTTACTCGCCGTTTTCATCCTCGCTGGCTCGCGCAACCTTTCGCATTTCGATGCCGCGCTGGTTGCCTATACGTTCGCCATTCTCTTCGCGACCTTCGGGCTCTCCTACCGGTACGCGATGTGGCTCCAACGGCCTCCTACCGCGATGTACTGGAAACGGGGCTGGCAAGTCTTCTTCCGCTCGGGCCATCGCGCGCTCAACCTGGCCGCCTGGCCGAAACGCATCGTGGAAGACATCCTCATCACGCGTTTCATTTTTGCGCGTGATCGGATGAGGGGCCTGACCCATCTCCTGATCATGTGGGGATGCTTCCTCGCAGTTGCCATTACCTTTCCGCTCGTGTTCGGGTGGATCCACTTCGAGTCTTTACCGAGCGACCCGGCCTGGTACCGCGCCGTGCTCTTCGGCTTCCCGGTGTTTTTGTTCTCCGTGGACTCCTGGCTTGCGTTTACCGTGTTCCACGGCCTCGTGTGGTCGTCGTTCCTCGTCATTGCCGGCGTCATGCTGGCCATACGCCGCCGGATGCGGGAGGAAGGAGCCGCCGCCGTGCAACTCTTCGACGAGGACTTTCTCCCGCTCATACTGCTTTTCGCTGTCAGCCTGACAGGACTGATGCTCATGGCCAGCTACACCTGGATGAAGGGCTACGGGTATGATTTCATCGCCCTCGCCCACGCGGTCACCGTCATCGTTACATTTCTATGGCTTCCGTTCGGTAAGTTCTTCCATATCTTTCAGAGACCGGCTCAGATCGGAGTCAGGTTCTACAAGTCGGTGGGAGAGAAGGCTGAATCGGCGCGTTGTCGCCGGTGCGATCGGCCCTTTTCCTCGAGGATGCATGTCGAGGACCTCATCGAAGTCGAGCGCCGTCTCGGTTATCGGTACCAGATCGAGGGGAGCGAGGCCGAGCACTATCAATGGATCTGCCCTCCTTGCCGGCGGGCTCTCTTCGGTATCGCCCAAGGCCACCTCTGGCAGCCGGCGATGGAGGCGGGCACTCAGGGTACGGGTGAGAGACCGTCCACACCGAGCTACGTCAATCCGGCCCCGCGCGAAGGCCCATTGGGTGACGAGGACGCCAAGAATTTTCATCCCTGAGGGGAGAACGGAGAGGAGTTTGGCCCAGGTTCCGAAGAGCCCCAACGAAGTCATCGAGCATTTCGGTCCCCACTTGGCTCACACCATCCCCCAGGCCATGGACACCGGTGTGCAGCCGGACCGCTTGGTGAAGACGCACTGCTGCTTTTGCGGCCAACAGTGCGGCATTCAGCTCAAGGTCAAGGACAACGAGGTCATCGGCTTCGAGCCTTGGTTCGAGTTTCCCTTCAACCAGGGAAAGCTCTGTCCCAAGGGAGTCAAGCGGTATCTCCAGGGATCCCACCCCGATCGATTGCTCCAAGCCTACGAGCGCGACCCGTCCGCGCCCGCGGGCTTCCGCCGGGTGGAGTACGCTCGCGCGATCTCCCGCGTCGCCTCCGAGATAGAACGGATCCAGAGCCGCTTCGGCCGGGACGCTTTCGCCATTCTCTCCGGCGCCAGCTTGACCACCGAGAAAGCCTATCTGATGGGAAAGTTCGCTCACATGTGCCTGCGGACGGCCAACATCGACTACAACGGCAGACTCTGCATGGTGAGCGCGGCCGCTGGTAACAAGAAGAGTTTTGGCATCGATCGCGCTGCCAATCCCTGGGCCGACATCCTGGGCGCCGAGGTCGTTTGGGTGAGCGGGGCCAATATTGCGGAGTGCGCGCCCATCACCACCGACTACATCTGGCAGGCCCGCGAGAACGGAGCGAAGGTCATCGTCGTCGATCCCCGGATGACTCCTATCGCCCGCACGTGCGATCTCTTCCTGCCCGTCAAGCCCGGGAGAGACGTGGTGCTTTTCAACGGTATCTTGCAGCTCATGATCGAGAACGACTGGATCGATCACGAGTTCATCCAAGAGCACACCGTGGGCTTCGATGCGGTTAGAGAGCACGTACGAGAATGGACTCCCGCACGAACGGCCCAGGTCACGGGGATTGCCGAGCGTCTCATCCGGCAAGCCGCCGAGTGGTGGGGCACCGCGAAAACTAGCTTCTTGATGCACGCCCGCGGCATCGAGCATCACAGCCACGGGGTCCAAAACGTGCTCGGTGCCATCAACATCGTGCTGGCTTCGGGCCGCATCGGACGCGAATCCTGCGGCTACGCCACGATTACCGGTCAGGGCAACGGCCAAGGCGGGAGAGAGCATGGGCAGAAATGCGACCAGCTGCCGGGAGCGCGCGATCTCGCGAACCCCGAGCACCGCGCCCTCGTGGCGGACGTCTGGGGTATCGCTCCCGACGAGCTGCCGCAGCCAGGCGTCGATGCCTATGAGATCTTCCGGAAGATAGATCACGGAGAGATCAAGGGGCTTCTGTCACTCTGTTTCAACCCCGTGGTCTCGCTTCCCGACAATCATTTCATTCGCCGTACACTCGAGAATCTGGAGTTCTACGTGGTGATCGACTTCTTTCTCAACGAGACCGCTCGCTACGCCGACATAGTCCTTCCCGGCTCCTTGCATGAAGAGGACGAGGGGACCGTGACCACCGTCGAGGGCCGGGTCATCAAGATCAACCAAGCGGTGAGCTGCCCAGGCGAGGCACGCCAGGACTGGCGCATCATTCAAGACATCGCGCTAGCCCTCGGCCGAGAGAAGGGCTTCACGTTCGAGCACCCCGTGGAGATCTTCGAGGAGCTTAGGCGAGCCTCGCGGGGCGGCATCGCCGACTACTCCGGAATCACCTACGAGAGAATCGAGGCGCAGTTCGGCGTTTTCTGGCCTTGCCCCGCCGAGGATCACCCCGGAACGCCTCGACTCTTCGAGCGTGGCTCGTCGAACCCCATCGCGCGCGGAAAGGGTCCGTTCTACTTCCCGGATGGCAAGGCACGTTTCAACGTCGCCACGTACTCTCCACCCGCCGAGGACGTGGATCCCGAATACCCCATCATCCTGACCACCGGCCGCGTAGTCAGTCAATTTCTCTCTGGGACTCAGACCCGGCGCATTGGCCCATTGGTGGACCAGTACCCGGAGCCTCGCGTCGAGATGCACCCACTACTCGCCGAGCGTCTCGGGATAGCAGACGGGGAATGGACCGATGTGGAATCGCGGCGCGGGAAGTGCACGCTGAGAGCTCAAGTCGTCCGCACTATCCGACCGGATACGGTCTTCATTCCTTATCACTGGCCCGGCGACCAAAGTGCCAATCAACTCACCATCTCCGCGCAGGACCCGATCTCGAAGATTCCCGAGTACAAGGTCTGCGCGGTTCGCGTCGCGAAGGCAGAAAAAGCCCGCGGCGACGAGGCGATCTCTCCCGCCCGGAACCGGAGTTAAACAAGTGTCGGTCCCGCAAAACGTGATGTTCTTCGTGGATCCAAGGCGCTGCATCGGGTGTCAAGCGTGTGTTCTGGCATGCACCGAGTGCGACACCCACAAGGGCTATTCCATGATCCAGCTCGATTACGTGGACCGACAGCGCTCGACTCAAACCGTTCCCGTGGTGTGCATGCACTGCGACTCGCCCACATGCGCGGAGGTCTGCCCGGCGGACGCCATCAAGCGGAGCGCCGATGGCGTCGTGCAATCCGCCCGCAAGCCCCGGTGTATCGCTTGTAACAACTGCGTCCTCGCCTGTCCCTTCGGGGTGCCCAAGATGAGCACCCAGACGAACCTCATGATGAAGTGCGACATGTGCTACGACCGCACCTCGGTTGGCTTGAAGCCGATGTGCGCTTCGGTGTGCCCCAGCCAGGCGCTCTTTTACGGAACCCAGGAAGAGATCGAGCGGCTCCGCCCCCGCTCCCGCCCCATCAACGAATTTCGGTTCGGGAGCCAGACCATCTCCACTCGCGTGCGAGTCATGGTACCGCGAGACAGCCCCGACGAACCCCTGGACGTGACCGCGGCAATGCACGAGTCGACGCTTGGGCCGGAGGCATTCGAGTCTCTTCTCACGGACGTTCCGGAGGAAGTCGCGTGAGCGACCCCGATCGCGAACAGCTCACCGTGCCACCCGACGGCGGCTCTCCAGACGAGCAGCCCCGTTGGCGGCAGGACTTCCCTATCGATTGGCCCCAGGATCGCTATATCTCACAACGAGATTTCATCAAGTTTCTGCTGTTGACGAGCTTGGCCTTCGTGGCCGGCCAGCTCTGGCTCGTCTATCGGGGCCTTTTCGGGCGCGAACGGTCCCATCCGCTCCTCGAGATTGCACGTAGCGACTCGATTCCGGTGGGGGGTTCTCGTATCTTCCATTACCCGGAGAGAACCAACCCCTGCATCCTCCTTCGCCTCGACCAGGACACGTTCGTCGCCTACGGTCAACAGTGCACTCACCTGACGTGCCCGGTCGTCCCCCGACCCGAATCGCGACATCTTTACTGTCCTTGCCACAACGGTATCTTCGACGCCGCCACCGGTCAGCCCCTCGCGGGACCGCCGCGCCGGCCTCTGGCCCGCGTGCGGTTGGTCGTTCGCGGCGGCCTCGTCTACGCCAGCGGCGTCGAAGAGGGAACGGCGTGAGTCGGAGCTCTCGTTTCGCCCGTTCCCAGCGTCAAATCATTGCTACCGGCATCTTGAGCCTGGTGGGGCTCATCGTCATACTGCAGCTTTGGCTGTTTACCGCGACGATGAACGCCCACCTTGCGGGTGACGACTCCATCCTCATCCCCGCCGCGCTTTCGAGCCTGGTTTGTCTTGGACTGAACGCGGGGCTCCTCCGGTACGTCTACCACATCGAACGTTGAGCCGATGAGGTGCTCCAGTCTTCTGCGGGACGGCGTCGCAGGGCTTTTTCCCGGTTACTTCGCGATGGTCATGGCCACTGGCATCTTGTCCATAGCCAGCGAGCTCCTGGGAATGAGCGTCATCGCCCGCGTCCTTCTCGTCGTCAATGTCGCCGCCTACGCCGTCCTCGCCGCGCTATCGGCTGCTCGGCTGGTCTTTTTCTTTCCTCGCGTCCGTGCGGACATCGCCGATCACGCACGCGGGGCGGGTTTTTTCACATGGATCGCGGGAACCTGCGTGCTGGGAAGCCAGCTGGGCATCGTGAGCGGACGCTGGTCGGAGGCTTTCTGGCTATGGATCCTCGGCATCGGACTGTGGGTCGTCATCATGTATGCCTTCTTCTTCGCAGTCACTATTCGCGAAGACAAGCCGACGCTCGAGGCTGGAATCAACGGTGCATGGCTTATCGCCACCGTGGCTACCCAGTCCATCTCTATCTTGGGCACGCTGCTGGCCGCGCGCTGGGAGCCTTCTCCCGAACCGCTGTTGTTCTTCACCCTGAGCATGTTTCTCTTGGGGTGCATGCTCTACATCGCCATCATCACGCTCATCTTTTATCGGTTCACTTTCGTGCGACTCACCACCGCCACCCTGACTCCCCCTTATTGGATCAGTATGGGCGCCGTCGCCATCACGACGCTCGCCGGGGCGACGCTCATCCGGAGCGCGCCCCAGTGGATTTTCATCCACGATCTGCTGCCCTTTCTCGAGGGCTTCACCCTTTTCTTCTGGGTGACCGCCACCTGGTGGATCCCGCTTTTGTTTCTACTCGGGGCCTGGCGGCATCTCGTCCGCCGCCATCCCATTTCCTACGATCCACAGTACTGGGGGA
>JBOGJF010000466.1:0-3769 GCA_050747785.1 Vicinamibacteria bacterium | reverse complement strand
TTCGTACCCCAAGCCCTCGCCGATCTCCTCTGTGCCAACGACTGCGTGGTAACGGCTGAGTTTACGCCGATCGAGCCGGGTGTGCTGCAGCGCAAGTACTACGCGCAGGGGATCGGGCTCTTCCTCGAGGTCGATCCGGAGTCGGGGGAGATCAATCAGCTCGTCGACTGTAACTTCGACACGCGGTGTGCAATGCTGCCCGCCCCATAGACAGGTCTTCCGGGGAAGGAGAAAGTGCAACCACCTTGAGAGCTTCCGCTTCATTCATTGTCTTCGCGACGCCTGGGGTCTCGGCGAGGACGGCTCACTCGCTTCCAACGTAGTTTCTCGCTTCCGCGAGCTCGGGAAGATCGGGGTCGGCGTTCTTCCACAAATCGAGAAAGCGACGGTACTCGGCGCGCGCGCCTTCTCGATTACCGGCCTGATGGAGGAGCCGTGCCGTTTCTAGCACGTAACGTGGCTCCAGCGCGGCACTCCACTTATTTTCGACGCCTGGAGTGTTGAGTGAACGGTAGACCGCGATGGCCCCTTGACTTGAACGGCCGAAAGAGAGAGGCTGGGAATTGAAAATACGCCTAGGGGTGGCCGCTCGGCCTGAGAGCAAACCCTGGAACCTGATCCGGTTAGTACCGGCGTAGGGAACGGCAGCTGGCTCTTCTCGCACCGCACCGCAGAAGAACGGCAATCTCGAACGAGTCGGTCATCTCCTTCTTCAAGGAGAATGACTATGTTCCGGACAAGAAAGCCCGGTCCTTCTTTCCCCCCAATATGCCGGAGGCGTCAGTCGCCACGCCATGCGTCGGCGATCGGTCTATCGCTCATCCTGTTGCTTACGGCACTCATCCCACGGCAGGCCTTCGCTCAGACACCTGTTTCCGTACGCGGCGTCGTCCTCGCCCCGACCGGTGAGCCCGTGGCGGCGGCTCTCATCGAGACAACCGGCCAGGAACCCTTCACCACGGACGAGAGTGGTCGCTTCCAGCTCGAGTTGGAGCCGGGAGACTGGGAGCTCCGCGTCTCCCATCCCGCCTACCGATTGCTTCGCCAGCGCGTGCTGGTGGGCACCGAAACCCTCGATCTCGAGCTCCGGCTCGACTGGGTCATGTCCGTCGAGGAGTCCGTTACGGTCATCGGCATCCGCGCCGGAGAAGAGGTTCCGGTGACCAAGCGCAACATGGACCGTGAGGAGATTGAAACACGGAGCTACGGACAGGACGTTCCGGAGCTTCTCGAGCACACACCGTCGATGAACTGGTACTCGGACTCCGGCATCGGCTCGAACTACTCGTACTTCAGCATGCGCGGGATCCAGCAGACACGTATCAACATGACGTTCGACGGCGCGCCTCTCAACGATCCGGCAGAGCACGCGCTCTACTTCAACAATTTTCACGACTTTCTGGCGACGGTGGACAGCATTCAGATCCAGCGCGGCGTGGGCACGTCTGCGGTCGGCTCGCCCGCCTACGGAGGCTCGGTGAACTTCGCGAGCCCGGGACCGTCCCAGGACCGGAGCGGCGACGCCCGACTCGTGCTCGGCTCCTACGACACGGCGCGCGCCTCGATTGGCTACGAGTCCGGCCTCTTCGGCAACGGTCTCTTCGTGTCGGGACGCTTCTCTTATGCCACGACCGACGGTTACCGCGAGCGGTCCGGCACCGAGCATCACACGCTCTTCCTGAACACCGGCTGGCAGGGCGAGCGGTCGTCACTGAAGCTAGTGGCATTCTCGGGCGACGAGAGATCCCAGCTCGCCTATCTCGCCGTGGAGCCGGACATCCTGAGCGAGAACCGACGCTTCAACCCGCTTACCGAGGAAGATCGCGACGAGTTCGGCCAGGATTTCGCGCAGCTCAAGTACTCGCGCGAACTGGCTGGAGACAAACTTCTGACCGCATCGGTCTACTACAACGGTGCTCAAGGCTGGTTTCAGCTCTGGGACGATCCGGTGGCGCAGAACGACTTGCTGCGATTCGGCATCGACCAGGGTTTCCTCGGCAGCATGGTTACTCTCAGCACCGGCGGCGAGAACCTGTCGGCGACTTTCGGCGTCCACTACAACGACTTCAGCGGAGACCATTTCCTCGATACCGACGCGAACGGGCGAGTCTACGAGAACACCGGCTTCAAAGAGACGGCGAACGCCTTCGCCAAGGCGGAGTATCGGCTCGGATCCACTCTGCTGTTCGGCGACCTGCATTTCCGCTGGGCGCAATTCTCCTACCAGGGCGATATCGATCTGGGCTCGGTGGATTGGACCTTCCTCGATCCCAAGGTCGGCATTCGTCAGACGCTCTCCCCAGGATTGAGCCTCTACGGGTCGATCGGTAGGGCGCAGCGCGAGCCGGCGCGGCTCGACCTATTGCTAGGCGAGGACAACGCCACGATTCCGCATGACCTCGAAGCGGTACGACCCGAATCGGTGACCAACATCGAAGGAGGCGTCAATCTCAACACGCCGGAGCTCGCGTTACAGGCGAATCTCTATTTCATGGAGTTCCGGGACGAGATCGCTCTCACCGGAGAGCTCTCCGAGATCGGCCTCCCGCTCCGACAGAACGTCGATCGCTCGTACCGGCGTGGCGTTGAAGTGGACCTCAAGTGGATGCCGGCGCCCCATTGGTCCGTGCTGCACAGCCTGAATGTGAGTCGCAACCGCATCGACAAGTGGACGCAGTTCTATGACGTCTACGACGCGGAGGGAGCGTGGATTGGAAGCGAGCCCATCACGTACCAGAACGTGCGCCCACTGCTCACACCCGAGCTGGTCTTGAACCTCGGCGTGGAATGGGCGAATCGCGACACGAGCGTGGGTCTCATGGGAAGGTACGTCGCCGAGTCCCAGCTCGATAACACCGGACTCTCTCGATTCAGGACACCCTCGTTCACCAACCTGGACTTGCGCGCCTCGCAGGGTCTCGGCCGTCTGTGGGAAGAAGCCGACGCTCGCGTCACGCTTTTCGTCAACAACCTGCTCGACGACCGCGATCGGCTCCCGAGCGGCTACAGCTATCAGTTCCTGGTGCGGAACAGCTCCGGCACGGACACGCTCGACGGCACCCCTTACTACTATCCGCTCGCGACGCGCAATTTTGTGGTCTCGCTGGAGGTCGGCTTTTGAGCCCGCAGTCATGTTCTCCTTCGAGGCGGTAGCCGTCGCCCTCACCTTGGTGGCCGTCTATCTGACGGCGCGACAGGTCATCTGGTGTTGGCCGCTCGGCATGGTGAGCGTTCTGCTGTACGCCGTGGTCTTCTACCACGCTCGTCTCTACGCCGACATGGGGCTGCAAGGTTTGTACTTCGCTCTCGCCGCCTACGGCTGGTGGGCGTGGCTACACGGCGGCGACGGTCACGCCGAGCTCGAGGTCTCGCTGACGACCCGAAGGACATGGGTCATGGTCATAGGGGCGGCGGCGCTCGGCGGGATTCTGCTGGGCCAGGCGCTCGCGCGCTTCACCCAGGCGTCGCTCCCGTTTATGGACTCGCTTCTGACCACGTTCAGCATCGCCGCCCAGTGGATGCAGACCCGAAAGCTGCTCGAATCCTGGTTGGTCTGGCTCGCGGTCGATGTCTTGTACGTCGGCATGTTCTTGTACAAGGAGCTCTATCTCACGACGTGCCTCTATACCGTCTTCCTGGTGCTCGCCGCGATGGGTTTCGCCCACTGGCGACGATCGATGCGCGGCACGCGACTTCAGACTGCGCCGGAGTTGGCCTCGTGATCCACGTCGTGGTGACCGGCTCCGAATGCACCGGCAAGACGACCCTC
>JBOGJF010000465.1:0-3420 GCA_050747785.1 Vicinamibacteria bacterium | reverse complement strand
TCCTTCATGGCGGCCACGCCACTCTCGGCGATGCCATCCTCGCCGCACAAGGCAAATACGTCGACGCCGGCGGACACCTCGAGCTTCTCGAGATCTATCACCTCCTCGGAGATCCCGCCCTGAGACTCGGTCTACGACCCCCGACCCCCTGACACCCCCTTAGGTGTTGGGCTTTCCCCTCTCGGCGAGGACTCGCCCCACCGCAACACATTGATCCATAGGCACCTACCATAGGTACGCCTGGGCACGCTTCTTGCGTTCCCTGGAACCCAACCGAAGAGATCTGTAGTAATGAGAAAGAAACCCCTCGGGGCATCCTCCTGGGTGTGGAGCCTCGCCAGGCAAGGTCGCGGTCTACTGATGACCGTGTTCTGCCTGCTGACCGCGGTCTCCTCTCATGCCGCCATCCTCCACCAAGAAACGGTGACCGCCAACGGCGCGAGCGTGGGCTCTCTCAACCTCCCGACCATGCAAGGCGGAACCGCACAGCTCTACGTGGCCGCGGTCGCCGTCTACGAGACCGGCGTCAACGTCGCCTCCATCAGTGGCGGTGGACTCACCTGGATACTCCAGAAAACTCAATGCGCGGCGGGCGTCGCCCAGCCTCACATCGACGTCTGGCAGGCCTTTGGCTCCCCCGGTGTCGCCTTCACTCCCGTCGTCACTCTGACCGCCGCCGCTCAACGCGTCTCCGCGGCCGTAACGCGTTACTCGGGCGCGTCACCCACCCTTCCTACCGAGGGGGCGGCGGGCTCCAACACCAACGGACTGAACGGTGTGTGTGGAGGCGGAGCGAGCACGACGAACTTATCCTTGAGCCTCACGTCGACTCTAAATGACTCGGTGCTCTACGTTGCCTCTCACCCCCGGCACCGAACGCTGAGCATCGAAGATCCGGACTACGCACAACGGACCTTCATTTCGAATTCCAGCGGTGTCGCAGGAGCCAACCTTTACGTCCACGACCGGACCTTGCTCGCTGCTGGCACCGACAGTGCCGATCACACGGCGTCGGCGGCCGTCGATTGGGACATGGCCGGCCTCGTGATTCGGCCCGCCCCCTCGGAAGACGCCACGGTGATCGCGTTGGGAACCCAGACCGTGGGCATGTTCATATCCAGCACCAACCAGTACGTGGGTGGGAAGTTCGTCATCGTGGACAATGCCGGCTCTCGAAACGTCACGGGTATTACCGTCACCGAGAGCGGCACGGTGGATGGTCTCAACAACCTGGACAATATCAAGCTCTTCTACGAGCTCGACACCACGGCTCCCTATGACGGTGCGAGCGAAAGCTACGGGGGGACGGAGACGCAGTTCGGAGTAACTGACACGACGGGCTTCAGTGCCGCGAACGGGACATCGGCCTTCACGGGCTCGGTGGGCATCAGCACCACGGCGGCGATGGTGGTGTACGTGGTGTTCGACGTGGGCACGGGTGCCGTGCCAGGTGAGACCGTCGAGATCAGTATCGGCGATCCCTCAACGGAAGTTACGGTGAGCTCGGGAACGGTGGGGCCGACCACTCCGATCGCTATCGCCGGCACCACGACCCTCTCAGGAGGTGTCATCTACTACTCGGTGGGGACGGATGCCGCGGCCCTCTATTCCGGCAATGCCTCGGCCTCCGGGGGGACTCTGACATTGGCCGCTGCTGCCATCGACAAAATAGGTGTCGGTGATGAGGTACGGGTCGGGGCCAATCGGTACTACATCACGGGGCGTAACTCGCCCACCGAGTTCACGATTCAGAACTCTGGCGCCAATGGCGGCACGCCAGGTAATACCAACATCTCCTTCGGGTCGACCGCGATCGCGATCTTCCGAGCCTTCAACAGCCTGACGGCCGCGGAGTCCGGCTCCTCGGACGCCAATCATCTCGGCACAGCGAACCTGGCAGCCAGTGGCTTCCAACTCAACTGGACTTGTTACGACGACGCAGCGATGGACAATGGTCAAATCGTGATCGATGGCTGGACGACGAGCGCGACGCGCTACATTCGAATCTATACACCGACCGACGCGACCGAGGTGGGCGTCTCCCAACATCACACTGGAATCGCGGGAAGCGGGTTCCGCTTGGCGCCGACAGCGGACGGGGGAGGACTTACTTATGTAGTCCTGACCGTCATGGACGACTTCGTCCGGATCCAAGGCATCGAGATCGACGGGACCAACGTTTCGAATGCGCTGCATATAACTGGAATACGTCTCGATGCTACGCTGACCGCCACAAGCCAACCGCACTTGGATTCGCTCATCATCCACGACCTCGAGAACGTCAACGGGGCTTCGCAAGGTGATACGTTCGGTATACACGCTCGGCAGGGAAGTCCAAGGATCAGCAACTCGCTCATCTACGCCTTGGACGACAACAACAGCCATCCGACCGCCGAAATCGCGGCCATTGGCTGGTCATCCACGAATACCGGAACGAGCTACGTGCACAATGTCACTATCTACGATGTGAAAAACAATGTCAGTGCTGGCAACGCCCGCGGGCTCGATCGTGATGCGGGCACAGTCATAGTGAAAAATGTCGCCGTATTTGACGTGGCGAGCACCAATGGACCCGAGGCATGTTTTTCCGGTACGTTTCACGCTTCAAGCAGCAACAATGTCTCCTCGGATAGTACCGCTCCCGGTCCCGGAAGCCAGACGGACCAGACGTCGTACGCCCGCTATTTCGTGGACGTAAACGCCGGCACCGAAGACCTCCATTTGAAGGACAACTCTTTCAACCTTTGGGAGCGATTCGGCACGGACCTCGACAGTGATCCCAATCTCCCCGTTACGGAGGACGTGGATGGCGAGACGCGAGACGCTTTGACTCCTGACATCGGAGCGGACGAGTTTACGGTCACGACCGGGAACAATCTGGCGCAGGTCCACTATCGTTGGCGGAACGATGATGGCGGTGAGATGGGCGCCACATGGGCGGTGGTAGAAGACACGAAGCTCATGGGCCTGCTCGCGGGCTTCCCACGACGCCTGCGATTCCAGGTCACGAACCAGAACGCCTCGAGCACGGGTCCGATGGCCTACCGACTCGAGGTCGCGCAGGCGCTTGATTGCGGCGTCGGTGCGTACGCCCCGGTCCCAACGGATACGAGCGGCCACTGGCAGGTCGTCGGCTCCGGCTTCGTGACGGACGGTGAAGCGACGTCGAACGTCACACCGGGTCTGAGCGACGAGGGATCCGTCTTCGTCGCGGGGGAGGTGAAAGACGCCGGCAACACGACGGGAACCATCGCTCTCAACTTCGATCAGTTTACCGAGCTCGAGTTCGTCCTTCAGGCAACGCCGAACGCCAACGCGGGCGCGAATTATTGCTTCCGACTGACGGCGGGGGGAACGCCTCTTCCTGCCTACTCGCTGTACGCGCAGGCGGTTTTCAATGGATCCATGACTCTGATGGAC
>JBOGJF010000464.1:0-4146 GCA_050747785.1 Vicinamibacteria bacterium | reverse complement strand
CCATGAAACCCTCGCGTGGATTCTCCCCGAAGACCAGCCCTTCGATCTGGTGCTTGAAGTCTTCCTCTCCCACGCGGAGCTCGCGATTGGCGGGAGCCGCGACCTCGACCATCTCCAGAATCTGCCTCTCCCGGTCCTCGGGGTTTGGGTGCGTCGAGAGCCACCCCGGCAGCTCGTCCCCGGAGCGCTCCCCGATGCGATCCAGCACCGGAAAAAACGACGCCATTTCCCTCGGGTCATAGCCGGCAGCCAACGAGTATCGGACGCCGAGCGAGTCCGACTGCCGTTCGTCGTCGCGGCCGAATTTCAGGAACATCAGCCCCACCCCGGTTTGCAGCAGATCGCCGAAAGGGCGAACCTCGGGAACGAAGACCGCGCCGACTCCCAATCCGATCCCGGCGAGCTGAGCGCGTGAGATCTGCTGAACGCTGTGGCGGGCGGTGACGTGCCCAATCTCGTGTCCGAGGATCCCCACCATGGCGGCTTCGCTGTTCATGTAGGCGAGGATGCCTCGGGTGAGGTAGGCGTAGCCTCCGGGGATGGCGAACGCGTTCACCACCGGGGAATCGACGACCTCGATCTTCCACGGTAGATTCGGTCTCTCCGAGGCCTTCGCCATTCGCAGACCGATCTCGGAGACGTAGGAGCGGAGCTCGAGGTCGGAGTAGTAGCCCATGCTCTCGGCCACTTGTCCGTCCGCGGCGGTGCCCATCTGGATCTCCTGGGCCTCGCTAACCAGCACCAGCTCTTTCTGGCCGGTTACCGGATTCGTCGCACAGGAGACGACCGATAGGATGCTCACGGTGAGCAACCGGAGCCCGCGCATTCGTCGCCTCAGTGGTCGTCGTTCGTCGCTCGGGGCTCCGAGGCGGCGGAGGAGCCCGAACCATCACCCTTCATCAAAGCGGACAGAAGAAGGGGTGCGCCGAGGCCCGCCAGCCGCGACGCGGCGCGCAGGAGCTGGTCGGGGCGACGGACGATGAGATAGCCCATCACGGCGCCGACCGCCGCGGTCAGAATCGGATGGCGGCTCAGAAGCTGGCGAGGGCTCAGGATGTCGTGAAAACGATCCCCGAGCGCCGACAAGTCGCTTTCGATCTGTTGCCGGTCCTTGGCGAGTGCCTCGCGCAGCTCACGGACGCTTCGCCTCGGTTGGCGCTCTTCTCTCTTGGTGCTCATCGTCCTTTTCCGGCTTTTCCGGCATTTCCGACATTTCCGGAGGCGGACGAGCGGAAGAGCCAAGCCCCGACCGACACGTACACGGCGCCCAGAATCAGCAGTACCAGGGCCCACGACCCGATCCAGGCATGAATCATAAGGGCAAGCCCACCCGTCAACAAGCCGCCTCCGATAGCCAGCGAGACGGCTGCGACGAGGCTTCTGACGAAGTCCGTACGGAACCGACCCAGCTCCTCACGAACCGAAGCTCCCAAGAGATCGGCCCCATCTTCGATCGCTTGCGCGATGCCGACCAGGATGCGACTCGCTAGCTCGAAGGCAGAAGCCGACGATACTCCTTCGCTTACGTCCCTCTCGGCCCCTGACGGCTTGGGTAACCGGGCAGATGCGTCGGGGGCGCTGGCCTCAGGCTTCGGGTCTTCCGTCCCGACACCGTGCTCCTCGATGGATGGCACGAATGACCTGCTCAGCTCTTGCTGAAAGCCCGCGCGGCCTTCTTGACGCCTTGAGCGGTCTCGGAGTAAGCCTCACGGCTCCTTCCTGCCAGGTCTTCACCGGCTCCGCGGAGATCGGCCAGCTTCGCCTCCGCCTTTTCGCGCAACTTCCTTCCCTCTTCTGCGAGCTTGTCTTCGATCTCCTTCCGTGCCTTGGGCGCCAGTAGCAATGCCGCCATGACACCCAAGGCGGCTCCTACGAAGAGTCCTACCAAGAAGTTAGCCCCGCCACCTTCATTGGACATGATCTCACCTCCAGGTTCCTTCGCTCACGCTCGGTCACGATAATAGTCATGACGTTCTCGCCGAATGCGTCAAAACTCTCGGACGCAACTCCTTAGGATCCATCCAGGCAACTTCCGTGCCACAGCGAATCCATTTCATCATAGCACGCGGACACACACCCCCCATCGGGGGGTTAGTGCTGAAAGGCGTCTGGCCAGATGGAGTCCCGCAACGACGTTTACGAACGCCGGGCGGGGCTCCCACTCTTGGGAGGCTAGCTTGGCGACTGTGTTATTTGCCGTAATAGGCGGCGTTCTTCGCGGTGAAGGCCTTCCACTTGTCGGGAAGCTCTTCCTCGGGAAAGATCGCGGTGACCGGACATACCGGCTCGCAGGCCCCACAGTCGATGCAGGTCTCGGGATCGATGTAGAGCTGCTCGGCACTCTCGAAATCCGCTTCTTGCTTGGTGGGGTGGATGCAATCCACCGGGCATACCTCCACGCACGCGGTATCCTTCGTGCCGATGCAAGGCTCAGCGATGATGTAGGCCATTCTCATATCCTCCTTGGGTTAGAAGAAATCAAAGCGTTTCCAAAATCTTCATCGAGTACTCGGTTATCCGATCCAGGTATCCCCACAGAACGAGACCAATGACGTTCGGCACCAGCATCACGACGAGCAAGACCGCGTACATGGGATGGAGCACGAAGCTGCTCGTATCATCGGTCGTCCCCTCTTCGATCACCATGGCCTTCAGGACCTTCATGTAATAAAAGACCCCGACCGCGCTGTTCAGCACGCCGATGACCGCAAACCAAGCCAGCCCGGCTCGGATGACCGCCGCGAACACATAGAACTTGGCGAGGAATCCCGCGAATGGTGGGATGCCCATGAGCGACAAGAGGAAAATCCCCATCGCAATCGTCAACGTTGGAGAGCGCTTCCAGATGCCTCCGTAGTCCTTGACGTCGAAGCTACCCACGCGATCGTAGACCACCATCACGACCAAGAAGGCGCCGAGATTCATGAAGAGGTAGATGACCATGTAAGCCAACATGGCCTGGAGCCCCTCGTCGGAAAGAACGACCGCTCCCATCAGGATATAGCCGGCGTGGGCGATGCTCGAGTACGCGAGCAGCCGTTTGAGATTCGTCTGCAGGAGCGCGGCGACGTTCCCCAACGTCATGGTTGCCACGGAAACGCCGATGAGAAGCGCCTGCCAGTTGACCGAACCCACGATCTGCCAGGAACCGTCCCCTACCGGCTGCCCCATGCCTCCGAAAAAGAAGCGCACCAGCACCGCGAAGCCCGCGACCTTGGGGCCCACGGACAGGAAGGCCGTGACCGGAGTGGGCGCTCCGGTGTAGACATCGGGGCACCAGAAGTGGAACGGCACCGTCGCGGTCTTGAAACCGATCCCGGCAAGAACCAGAATGACGCTGAACAAGAGCGCCGGCCCCGCTTGAGCCAACGTCGTCTCGTTCATCAACGCGGATCGAATCCCATAGAGATCGAGCGTGCCGGTGAGACCAAAAAGCAGGGAAAGCCCGTAAAGCATCGTTCCGGTCGAGACGGCGCCGAACAAGATGTACTTGAGGGAGGCCTCGTTGGACAGACGTTCCGTCTTCAAATAGCCGACCATGATGTAGGAGCCGACCGATACCATCTCCAGCGCGAGGTAGATCATCAGGAGATTGACGGAGTTCGCCATCCACATCATCGACACCGTGACGCCGAGCAACAGGGCGAAGAACTCGCCCTGGTTGACGGCCGCCAGCTCGCGGGAGGGGACGGAAAGGAGAAGAACCAGGATCGCCGTCAGTATGAAGAGAAACCGCAACAGCAGGCCAAACTGGTCCAGCACCAACATCCGCGAGAAAAGACCGCCCTGCGGCGCCTCGGTGAGCATGAGAGTGAAGACACCGGCCATCACCAGTCCCGCCAACGCAATCAGGATCACTCCCAAGCGGCGATCCTCGCGGCCCTGCAGCGCGATATCGATCGCCACCACGACGAGGAGTGTCAGGACGAGCGTCAGCTCGGGCAGGAAGTACTTCAGACTTGCCAGGGTTCCGAGAGACGGCATCGCTATCCTCTGAGCACGCTTGCCTCGTCCAGATTCACGCTCCTCGTGATCCGGTAGAGCGAGAGGACGATAGCCAGTGCCACCGCCGCCTCGGAGGCGGCGATGACGATCACGAATACCGCAAAAATCTGGCCCGAGAAATCCGCGGACACGAACCTGGAA
>JBOGJF010000463.1:0-1553 GCA_050747785.1 Vicinamibacteria bacterium | reverse complement strand
GCGACTGGGTCGACCGCATCTTTTTCTTCCACTACACCGACGGACCCGATCAGGGAGACGGAGGCTTCGGCATCGTCAACGAGGATCTCTCGCCGAAGCCGGTCTATGGGTTCCTGCAGTCGGTTTTGAGCCCTGCCGCCACGCTGAGCGAGGTGCTCTAGGCTCGAGCGGAGAGTCGCGTCATGCCTAATTTCGCACCCATCATTCAGATCGCCTACCAGGAGATCCTGGAACGCGCCGCGGACCCCGGCGGTTTGAGCTTCTACAACGCCCAGATGAACGCGGGGATGAGCGAGGCGGATCTGCGGGAGGCACTCCTGCGAAGCGAGGAATACGCACGGAACAACCAGGGCTTCCGGCCGGCGGTCATTGGAGGCTCCTTCAACTTCGACTACATCGGCTACACGAGTTTCGGCTTGCTCGGTCGTTCGGTCGAGGACCGCATCGCTTGGGTGGAGCGGGGTGTGGCGGAGGGCGTCGTCGTATTCCGAGTCTTCTCGGACACCTCCTTTTGGCCGAGCGATCCGCTGCTCGACCGGGTTCCCAAGCATCGGGCGGTGGACGATACCGGCCGGCACCCCTCACGGGAGCACGTCCGCACGGTTCGGGAGACGATCCGCGAGGCGTTCATACCCCAACGGGCGGTCATGGAGTACGTGATCCTGGTGACCCAGTTCGAGCAGTTCGGCCCGCTCTTCCAGAGATTCGAAGCGACCGAGAACTATGTGCTCGAAGTGATGCAGCGCTTCAACGACCTGCCGAACACGATTTTCGAGCTGGGCAACGAGGTCGACATCCATGGCAAGGGCTGGGAGCCGGACCGGGTGAACCGAGTGTTGGCCGAGGTGAAAGAGAGGTGGCCTCACGTCATCATTTCCTGCTCGTCCGCTCAGGAGCCCAACCCCGCCTACGGCAGCTACATCTATCCCCAAGCCTCCTGGGGCAATATCCACTATCCGAGGCGGGACTTCCCGGAGCTCAGCTTTGGCTGGCCCCGATTCAACCGCCCCCTGGTCGACGATGAGCCTGAGTTCTTTCCCCGCACCAACATCGCGGAGTACGTCACCCACCAGGCGCTCGTGCTCGAGCAGAATGGGTTCATGACCGCTCACACCGAAGAAGGATTCATTTGCGATCCCACCGTCCAGACGGATTTGCCGCTTCTGAGGGCGCTCGCGGCGGCCAGAACGGCGTAAGTGCACCCCCTGCCCGCGGACCAGCCCCTGTAACTCTTGACAACCCCACCGATTGGGGGTAAATACTGGGCAATAACCCGGCCATTTAGTGCCCACCCTGTATGGTCGCATGGGTAGTAGCCGTACGGGCAAAAGGCGCTCAGCGTGACGACGATGCAAGGCGACGTTTCTCAACAGAACCGATCCAGCCGCCGATTGACGCCGAAGAAGCCGGTCACGGTGGCGTTGGAGGACGGCGAGGCATCGCGGGCATACGGCGTCGTCACCAATATCTCGGAGACGGGCGCCTGCGTGGTGACCGACAGCGTGGTCGGCCAGGGAAGGATCGTACTGCTTCGCATGAGCTTCTACCGCCAT
>JBOGJF010000462.1:0-7794 GCA_050747785.1 Vicinamibacteria bacterium | reverse complement strand
ATTGGGGACTCACTATTTTAGAAAAGTGCTGGACCAGTTCGGTGGACGGGTAGACTACGCCCTAGCCAGCTACAACGCGGGTCCTCATCGCGTTCGGGCGTGGACGCGGTCGGGCTCGAACGCCGATCCAGAAGAGTTCATCGAAGAGATTCCTTTCACCGAGACCCGTAATTATGTAAAGCTCGTTCTCAGGAACGAGATGCTCTACCGCCGGATCTACGTGCAGCCCGAGTCCCTTGCAGACTAATGGAGCCGACCTTGTTAGACTTCCGTAGAAAGGCCATCATCCATGTCCCGGTCCTCGCGCAAAGGAACGCCCCCCGCCCCGATTAGCGACCGGAAGACCTTAGGCTCCAAGAAGGCCGCCCGTTTCACGGAATCCGTGATCCGAGAGATGACGCGCCTCTGCCAGAAGCATGGCGGCATCAACCTGGCGCAGGGCTTCCCAGATTTTCCGGCTCCCGAGGCCATCAAGGAAGCGGCGGTGTCGGCGATTCGTGCCGACCTGAACCAGTACGCGATTACCTGGGGGGCGCGATCGCTGCGAGAGGCCATCGCGGGGAAGTACCAGCGGGACTACGGTATGGAAATCGATCCCGAGCGCGACGTGGTGGTCTGTTGCGGTTCCACGGAGGCCATGATCGCCTCCATGCTGGCGGTCGTGGATCCAGGGGACGAGGTGGTGGTCTTCGAGCCCTTCTATGAGAACTACGGGCCGGACGCCATCTTGTCGGGCGCGGTGCCGCGTTACGTCACGCTGCACGAACCGGACTGGCGGCTCGATGCGGACGAGCTTTCGGCCGCCTTCAACGAGCGCACCCGCGCCATCATTATAAATACCCCCAACAACCCGACCGGAAAGGTATTCAACGCCGAGGAGCTCGCGCAGATTGCGAGTCTCTGCCAAGAATGGGGCGTCATCGCGATCACGGATGAAATCTACGAGCATATCCTCTACCAGGGGCGGCACATCCCCATCGCCTCGCTCGACGGGATGCGGGATCGAACCGTGACCATCAATAGCCTTTCCAAGACCTACTCCCTGACCGGGTGGAGGGTGGGATGGGCCATAGCTTCCCCTCCTCTTAGTGATGCGATCCGGAAGGTGCACGACTTCCTCACCGTCGGGGCGGCGGCACCGCTCCAGGAAGCGGCGGTCGTCGCCCTCGGCCTTTCGGTTGCGTACTATGGGCAGCTCGCGGAGGACTACCGTGCGAGGCGCGACCTGTTGCTCTCGGCACTCGAGCAATCCGGTTTCGTCTGCTTCAAGCCGGACGGCGCCTACTACATCATGACGGACATCTCCGGATTCGGTTTCTCCGACGATACCGCCTTTGCCCGCCACCTCATCCAAACGGCGGGGGTGGCGGCCGTTCCGGGCTCGAGCTTCTACCACCGCCCCGAGGACGGCGCTCGGAAGCTGCGGTTCACCTTCTGCAAGCGGGAGGAAACGCTGCGCGCCGCCGCGGAACGGCTGGCTTTGCTGAAGCGTTCATAGGAAATCCCTTGCCGCAGCTATCCTTGGCTGTTCTGGCCGCCCTCACCCTTCTGGCACAGGCCAGAGGCATCGAGCCCGCTGAAGAGGCGCACGCGGAAGCGGTTCGTTTGCTTGCCCAGGATCAGGCTTCCGCGGCCGAGGCGGCGGCGCGTCGTGCCCTCGCGGAGTCGTCCCTATTCGTTCCGGAGCGCGAGATCGAGGTGGCGCCCGAGAAGGGCTTGGTCTTCGACGAGATGATCGAGGCGGCTCGCACCGCCTATCGGGAAAGACGAGCACGCTACTTCCGGGCCCTCGGCCTGGCGCTGACGGCGCAGGAACGCTGGCCGGAAGGGAGAAAGGCGCTCAAGCGATCGGCCGGACTACAGCCCACGGCCGAGATCTTCGTGGCCATGGCCTCTCACCCCGATATCCCGATCGAGGAGCGCGTGGACCTCTTGGTCCGAGCCTACTTTGCCCCCGGAGCCGACCAGCGCGGGATCGAACGAGCGTTGGTGGAGACGGGTGCCTTCGCGAGCGGCGAGACCCTTCAGGCGGTCGTCGACCGGGAGCGATTCTCCCGGGAGCTCGCGGCGGAGTTTCCGAATGTGGACGTTGTGGTCGCACCGCTTCCCGACGTCCGGGTGGCGACATCGACCGGCACCTTCGTGGCGGCCGATCTGCTCGCCGAGGGCGCGGTCGTCGTCTTATACCTTCCGGTGGCCGGCTGCAACCGATGTAGCGAGGAGTTGGACGGCATTCGCCGAGGGCTGGGCGAGAGGAATCGGCCCGCGGAGGTCGAGTTCATCGTGGGGGCCTTCGTGGACGAGCAAGACTTGGAGGACGCGCGGCGCATCGTGCGCCTTCTGGGTATGCCGATCGAGGTCGGCCGCGTAGACCGGATTCCCGCCGGGATAAGGCCGGCATCCGGGGGCGAGATCGTGATGGTGGCCCGGCGCGGCGTCATGCAGATCCGCATTCTACTCGACGAAGGATCTTCGAGCAGGGTGGTTGCGGAGCAAGTGGCCGCCGTCGCGGGACTGCTCATGGAACAGCAACCCGCGAGCGAGGCGCGTGTGTCGCTCGCTCCGGCTCAGAGTGACCGAGATCGAAATGCTCTGGGCGTGTTGATCGATCGCGCGGTAGTGCTCGAGGCGGGGCCGGTTCCGATCCCGAATGTTTACGAGGAAATCGATCGCGAGGTAAGGCACCTCCTCCAGGAAGCGACGCGCGAGGACGCAACGTCGGTCCTGGCGGAGCTGGCAAGGCTTCGCGGCGCCGGGGAGGCCAAGGCGCGAGCTCTTCTGGTTCTCGACCAGGCCCTACCCGAAACGCTCCTCGCGGCGGTGAAGGAAATGGCTCCCGAGGTCTTGAGGCAAGCGCCACCCGACGAAGGCGTGTTCTATGTCGGCCTGTCCGACCCATCCGACGTATCCGCGAATCGACGCGTTCTGCTGCAGCGGACTTTCCTCGAACGAGACGCCTCGCGTCACTTCGATCTCATCGTGGACTTGGATGCAGCGGGAGCTTCGCCGGTTTGGGTGGGGCCGGAACCCGATCAGCCTACCGGGACACGACTCGTTTCGACGGCGGCGATCTTCTTTATTGCAAAGGACGGATGTCGCGGCCTCCGACTCGTGGGTGACGAGGGACCCGTTTATGAAGGTTGCCCCGCGCACCTGCGCGACGGGGAGGTCATGGAAGAAGTCGATGTATTGATGGAGGAGACGCCCCCCGCCGATGCGCCGCGTTTCCATCGGCGACTACCGACCGATTCCTCCCAGCCGGCCCCCCCGGAGACGGCTCTCGAGCAGGCGATCCGTTTGTTTCGAGACGGAAGCTACCGCGACGCGATTTCCATGTTCGAGCAAGCCGTGCGGGAGATCGATCCGGTCGCGCCCTATGATGAAACGGATGTGCGCTACAACATCGCGCGATGTTACCAGGAGCTCGGCGAGGGGCCGAGGGCGCTCCAGGTCATGGAGTCGATCGGTGACGCCGCCTATCAGGATCTAGTCGAGCAACGGATTGACGAGCTCGCCGTTGCCACGAGACGGTAGACGTTACGCTGCTGGGCTCGGGGGCTAACTCCTAGCAGGAAGTATGCTTTGCCCGCGGGAGCGACGTTTCTTTCGGGTGCTATACTGATCCGTTGGAGTCCCAGGGAGAGTGAACATCAAGATGTACACGACCACACGGTGTCGAGACTGCCGGCTGGCGAAACAGTTCCTCGACGAGCGCCGTATCGACTACGAGGAAATCAACCTCGACGAGTATCCGGAGGCCGTCGAGGTCATCTTGAAGGCCACCGGCGGCAAGCGGCAGGTCCCGACGTTCGAGATCGATGGCCGCTTCGTGACGGCAAGCCCCTTCAGCCGCCAAAGGCTGGCCGAGGCCCTGGGACTGCAGTGACGGGTCGGCCTGATTCCCGTTCGGGAGTCCCCTCAATGTCAGGAATGATGCAAACGATGGGCTCACCATGCTAGTGCTGGGTCGCCTGCTGCCCTATCTCGCCCGGTACAAGGGCCAGATCGCTCTGGGCATGCTCTGCCTGTTGCTCGGCAAGGCGGCGTCGGTCCTCGAGCCACAAGTGCTGCGCATGACGGTCGACGACCTGACGGTTGCCGTGACCGCGCGGAAGTTGTTCTACTACTCCGCTCTCATCGTTGGCATCGCCCTGGTCGACGGATTCTTTCGCTTCTGGATGCGGCGCCTGTTGATCGGGGTGTCGCGCTACGTCGAGTTCGATCTCCGCAACGACTTCTACGCCCATCTTCAACGGATGAGCCCGTCCTTCTTTCACCGCTGGCGAACCGGGGACCTCATGTCCCGGGCCACCAACGACATCGCGGCGGTTCGTAGCGTCCTGGGGCCGGGGATCATGTATCCGGCGGAGACCATCATCATCACGATCGCTGCCTTGGGCTTCATGTTGGCCATCAACGTGGAGCTGACATTGGTGGCACTGGCCGTGATGCCGATCGTTTCGGTCCTCGTGAAGGAGTTCGGAGCCGTCATCCACAAACGCTTCGAGACGATTCAGGCCAAGATGAGCGATCTCACGGCCATGGTGCAGGAGAACCTTTCCGGAGTGAGAGTCGTCAAGGCGTACACGCAGGAGAGCGCCGAGGAGGAGAAGTTCGAAGAGGCGAACCAGGATTATTTCCGACACAACCTGTCGCTTGCCAAGTTGTGGGGAGCCTTCTATCCACTGCTCGCCGTCTTCATCGGCATTGGCTCGGCGCTTTCGCTTTGGTGGGGTGGGCGGCTCGTCGTGAGGCAGGAGATCTCTTTGGGCCAACTGGTGGCGTTCTTCGCCTATCTCACCATGCTGACCTGGCCCATGATTGCCTTCGGCTGGGTCGTCAACATCTATCAACGAGGCGCCGCGTCCCTGAAAAGGCTGACGATCATCATGGATGCCGAGCCTGAGCTGAAGGACGCTCCCGACGCGCGAGAGGACGTGGAGCTGAGCGGCCGCATCGAGTTCCGCGGCGTCAGCTTCCGTTACGACGGGACGGACGTCCTCAACAGCATCAACTTGGTCATCCAGTCGGGCGAGACACTCGCCATCGTCGGTCGCACGGGGTCGGGCAAGAGTACGCTGGTGAGCCTCGTTCCCCGCCTCTACGACGTGAGCTCAGGGCAGGTGCTCGTCGACGGGGTCGACGTGCGAAAGCTTCCCCTCGCCAAGTTGCGCGAAGCCGTGGGGTTCGTCTCGCAGGATAGTTTCCTTTTCTCCGAGACGCTGCGGGAGAACATCAGTTTCGGGCGCAAAGACTCCTCTCTCGACGAGATCGCGAAGGCGGCCGAAGTTGCCGGTCTCGCGCCGGACGTCGCCGACTTTCCCCTGCAATACGACACGATGGTCGGGGAGCGAGGGATCACGTTGTCGGGAGGTCAAAAGCAACGCGCCACGATCGCCCGCGCCCTTCTCATCGAGCCGCGGATCCTCATTCTCGACGATGCGCTCTCCAGCGTGGATACCGAGACCGAGGATCGCATCCTTACCCAACTCCGAGGGGTGATACGGAATCGTACGACGTTGCTGGTCTCGCATCGGATCAGCACTATCAAGGAAGCCGACGTCATCGTGGTCTTGGAGGACGGACGCATCATCGAGCAGGGAACGCACGAGACTCTGGTGGAGCGGGAAGGAGTCTACGCGGAGCTCTACCGCAAACAGCTTCTGGAAGAAGAGCTGGAACGTATATGACAGCACCGACAAACGGACGGCCCGTGAGGGCCCTCGGCCGGGAGGAATTGAGCCGGTGAGATACGACGCTCAAGGGAACCCGGCCGTGGTTTTAGGCGCCCGCGAAGAGCGCCGCGAGCGGGGGTGGGGTCCCCGCGAGCGTTAATTAATGTCGTGGGCCCCAGAGACTGACTAATATGCCAGGCAAAAATTACAAGAAAGCCAAAGAACTAGTCGGCGACCGCCGCGACTACACCATGGAAGAAGCGGTCAGCCTCGTCAAGAGGATGAAGTACGCCAAGTTCGACGAGACCGTGGAAGTGGCGATGCGGCTGGGTGTCGACCCCAAGCACGCGGATCAAATGGTGCGCGGCACGGTCGTGCTGCCGCACGGGCTCGGCAGGTCGAGACGAGTTCTGGCCATTGCTTCCGGGGAGAAGGTCAGCGAGGCCGAGCAGGCGGGTGCCGATCTGGTCGGTGGCGAAGAGATGGTCGAGAAGATAGCCGGCGGATTCATGGAGTTTGACGCGGTCGTGGCGACGCCGGACATGATGCGGAGCGTGGGGAAGCTCGGGAAGGTTCTCGGCCCCCGCGGGATGATGCCGAATCCCAAGACCGGTACCGTCACCTTCGATATCGGCAAGGCCGTCAAAGAGATCAAAGCAGGCAAGGTCGAGTTTCGCGTCGACAAGACCGCGATCGTGCACGCTCCAGTCGGCAAGGTGTCGTTTTCCGAGGACAAATTGCTCGAGAACTTGCGGGTTCTCGTCGATAGCGTCGTCAAGGCCAAGCCCTCGTCGTCCAAGGGAAAGTACGTCAGGTCTGTGTGCCTGTCCTCGACCATGGGACCGGGCGTGCGTATCGATCCTCAGTCCTTTGGGGCGAAGTAAGTAAGGAAGTAAGTCAGAAGGAAACAAGCTCAGGAGGCTTCGGGTGAATCGGACGGAGAAGCAGGAAGCGGTCGACGTCCTGACCAAGGACATGGAAGCCCTTTCCGCGGTCTTTGCGGTGGACTTCCGAGGGCTCAAAGTCGGTGAGGCAACCGAGCTCCGTCGGAAAGTCAGGGAGTCCGGATCGAGGTACCGAGTGGTCAAGAACACGTTGGCACTCCGTACTCTGAAGGGGACGCCGTTGGAGCCCATGGCCGTCCACTTCCGTGGGATGACGGGTCTGGCGTACACGAGCTCCGATCCGGTGGCGCTCGCGAAGGTTCTCAATGATTTTGCGAAGGATGTCCCGGTCCTCATCTTCAAGGGCGGTATGGTCTCGGGTAAGGCAGTCACGCCGGATCAGTGCAAGCAGCTCGCCGCGCTGCCTGGAAAAGACGAGCTCAGGGCGAAGCTCCTCTATGTCTTGCAGGCCACGATTCAGAACTTCCTGGGAGTCCTCCAGGCCCCCGTCCGGGACTTCATGCTGGTGCTGAAGGCAGCGGAGAGCAAGGCACCGGCGAAGCCCGCCAAGGAATCGAAGGCGCCAGACGAAGGCAAAGCCGAAAGCAAGCAAACTGCGGAGGCTGCGGCAACCGAAGGGGCGGAGCCGGCCGAGACGGCAGAGGAATCATCGGACCAGACGGAAGAAACGAAAGACTAGGCAATACGAAAGAGTCCGCGTGTAGAGGGCAATACTAAGGAGCGAACATGGCGAACATTACACAAGCAGACGTAGTGAGCTACATCAAGTCGATCTCGGTGCTCGAGTTGTCCGAGTTGGTCAGGACACTCGAGGACGAACTCGGTGTCAAAGCGGCAGCGGCCATGCCGATGGCGGCGATGCCTGCCGCAGCGGCCGGCGGTGCCGCCCCGGCCGAGGAGAAGACCGAGTTCGAGGTCGTTCTCACCGCGGTGGGTGACAAGAAGATCAACGTCATCAAGGCCGTGCGCGAGGTGACGAGCCTCGGCTTGAAGGAAGCGAAGGACCTCGTTGAGGGAGCTCCCAAGACCGTCAAGGAAGGCGTGCCGAAGGAAGAAGCCGAGGCCATCAAGAAGAAGTTCGCCGAGGCCGGTGCAACCGTCGAGCTGAAGTAGCCGGGCGGTGCGATCTTTTCTGGGACGACCTTGGTCCGGATTCCCTGGTGGTCCCTCTCTTTCAATGTCGACCGAGCCGCGGCTCGGCGATTGATAGGAGC
>JBOGJF010000461.1:0-5707 GCA_050747785.1 Vicinamibacteria bacterium | reverse complement strand
CCTTTGGCCTGGGCAGTCCAACCGGCGTCGATCTTCCATTCGAGGTTTCGGGTCTGGTACCGGATCCGGAATGGAAACGCCAGGCACGCCAGGAGCCGTGGTACGCGGGAGAGACGGTCTCGGTCTCGGTGGGTCAGGGATCGGTCCTGGTCACCGCGATGCAGATGGCGCAGATCGCCGCCATCATCGGAAGCTCGGGCGACGTGTTCCGCCCGCATGTCTTCCTCAAACCACTTCCCGCCGGGGCGTTGGCCGACTCGGCCCCAACCAACGCACACGGCGAGCCCATTCGACACCTGGCATTCCAGGATTCCACCTGGCGCGTTTTGCAGGAGGCTATGTGGGGTGTGGTCAACGACGGCGGGACGGGTTGGCGGGCGGGAATTCCCGGGGTCGGCGTCTCGGGAAAGACGGGAACCGCACAGGTCGCTTCCATGCAGAACTTGGCGGAGACTTCCGACGAGGACCGCCCGGAGCATCTGCGCAATCACGCGTGGTTCGTCGGCTACGCGCCGCGAGAAAGTCCCGAGCTCGCGGTGGCGATTCTCGTGGAACACGGCGGGCAGGGCGGACAGACTGCCGCCCCGATCGCCCATGCGATCTTCCAGACCTACTTCGACAGGGCCAAACGACAAGAGGTCGATGATGCTCGGCAGGCGCTTTTGGTTCGGCACTGATTGGCCGCTCGTCCTCGGGCTAGTCCTCGCCGCGGGCGTGGGCGTCGCGGTTATCTACAGCGCGACTCAAGGTGGCCCGAATCCGGACTACTACCAGAGACAGATTCTGTGGATCGTCTTGGGCCTTGTCCTCATGCTCGTCGTGATGGCCGTCGACTACCATACACTCGTGGATCAGGCCGAGTTCTTCTACCTGGCCGTCGCTGGCTTGCTCATCTACCTGCTTCTATTCGGATCGCTCAGAGCGGGAACGAACCGATGGCTCGAGCTCGGCATTTTCACCCTGCACTCGGGAGAGCTCGCCAAGCTCGCCTCGGTGACCTTGCTGGCCAAGTACCTCGCCGCGGTCAGAAAGAATCGTCTGGGTGCGGGGGAGGTTGCCATTACCGGCGTGCTGGTCGGTATACCCGTCCTGCTCGTGATCCTGCAGCCGGATCTCGGGACAGCCGCGACGCTCGTTTTCGCTTACGCCGTTCTCTGTTTGCTCGCCGGCTTGCGCGCCCGTTTGATTCTGGTGGCGGCGGGCGTCTTCGCGCTCGCTCTGCCCATCGGCTGGAGCTTCGTTCTCAAGGACTACCAGAAGGAACGAGTTCTCGCCTTCGTCGACCCGAACGTCGATCCCCGAGGCGCGGGTTATCAGAGTATCCAGTCGACGATCGCGGTGGGCTCCGGAGGTCTTACGGGGAAGGGTTGGCTAAAAGGTTCCCAGAGCCAGCTGCAGTTCCTGCCCGCTCCCCACACGGACTTCGTCTTTGCAGTGGTCGGCGAGGAGCTAGGGTTCGTGGGGGTCGTTGGGGTCATCGTGCTGTACCTGATGATCACCCTGCGCAGCTTGGACGCTGCGCGTCGAGCGCGAGATCGCTTGGGAATCTACCTGGTAGCCGGTGTCTTGTCCATGTTCGTGTTTCAGGCTCTGTACAACATGGCGATGGTGGGGGGGTTGGTTCCCATCAAGGGATTCCCGCTCCCGCTGGTGAGCTATGGCGGATCCTCGATGATGACGACGCTGGTAGGCTTCGGATTGATTCTGAACGTGAGGATGCGCCGCTTCGTCAACTGAGCGGGTCCGGGTGCCGCTCAGGACTGCGCTCCGCTCCCTGCTCAGAAGTGGTCTGCGGTGTAACTTCGCTCTTCCGCTCTTCGGTCACGGGATAGGTCTCAAGGAAACGGCGGATGATTCGCTGCGCGACACGCTCGCGCTTCCGGACCGGGGCGGGGAAACGCAGCAGCAAATCGAGCTGTCCCCGCGCCGGGATCAACACCCGGGTCGAGGGGCTCACGATGGGCGGATCCAGCACCTCCTCGGCGGCGGTTCGTTCCATGTGGCTCTTCGCCTGGTCGAGATACGCCGAACACTCCTCGGTCGCCAATTCCCGCAAGACGACCTCGGCCTCGCGCCAATCGATCCCGGACGAGAGCGGGATCCTGAGAACATGCGAGACGAAGTCACTGGTGAACGACTCGTTGATGATCGGATCGTTCAGGAACTTGCTGTTGGGAATCGTGACTGCGCGCCCCGTCCTTTCGAGCGTAAGCGGGTCGACCTCAAGAAGCCTCGTCGCCAGGGCTCCGACATCGATCACGTCGCCCCGGATGTGTCCGACCTCGATGCGGTGCCCTACCGAGAATGCGCGGGCCCGCAGGAGGGCCCCCGACAAGCATAGAATCAGCTCCTTCGTCGCGATCACGAGCGCCACGGCGAACGCAACGATCGAGAGAGCCACCGCCCGGAACTCGGCGGCCCAGATGACGGTCAGTCCCAGGATGACGAGAAGGATGGTCGTGTTCCGAATCTGGACGACCCACCGGCGGCGGATCTCCATGGGAAGGTTGCTTTTCCTTACCGCGCGGACTGAGATCGTCCGAAGCAGCACCGCGACCAAAAGTAGTCCCAGGCTCGCGATGATCTCGGGCGCCAGGGGGTGGTGTTGAATGGCGTCGAGTAGGTTCATGGGCTCCATTCCACGAACGGGCGTGAGGGTGGGGCCATCGGCCTCTCAGCCTTCGAGGTCATGGGCCAACGCTTGCCGTTGCGCCTCGCTGAGAGGGGCCTCCTCCCGGAGCTGGGGCAGATCGCAGCCAACCGCCGCCGGCACCTCGCCGTCCGTATCGAACTTCAGGTATTGTACGGAGGAGAGCCGGCCATCACCAATCTGACCCGCGTCGAAGCGGGCGTAGCACTTCTTACCGCTCGCCGTCTTGACATAGACCTGCCTGGGAAGCGCGAGCCATTCGCGGAGGAGAGTTCGGCGTCTTTCGGGGTCGTCGATCTCGATGAGGAGGGTGCAACCCAACTCTCCCGGGCCTCCCAGCAGGTCGTTATAGGTCTCGATCTCGTGCCGGATGTCCGCTTCTTTCACGATTTGTTCCGCCCGCATCATTTCATGAATTTGGTAGCGAATCGTGTCGTGATTCTCGAAAAGAAACGTCAGGTACTCGCCCAGGTGCACGCGACGGGCATCCTTGAGCGCCATCGCCTGCCGGCGCAGTTCGTCTCGGTGCTCGTTGTAGGTCTGGTAGTCCCAGATCTCGTCTCTCTGGATCTCTTTCATTGGAAACGCTCCTTTGATCCGTGTCGCGGGGCCCCACCCCCGAGCCACGATGCTTCGTCGACTTCGCATCGGCTCAAGGCTGTGCTCGGGCCACTGCACGGCCGAATCGTCCGCATTCGGGCTGCTTCGAAGGGATGAGATGTCCCGGTATCACTTCGAAGCTACTCCCGCCCGGGATAATTCCCTTGCGCCGTGTTTCGTCTCCAATTCCTCCCGGCCGGCGGCCCTCATGGGCCGACTACTCTGTTTCCACCGGAACGCTGAACCCGTCTCCGCGGTAGGCTCGTGCAAGGACCGACATGGGATGCATCGGCTTGACCCCCGCGTGCTGTTGAAACTGCAGTGCGGCCAGGGGGCAATCGGTAACCCAGACACTCGCTCCCGAGGAAGCCATCCCCTCGAAGGCCTTCCGGCCGACTCGCCGGGAGTACTCGAAGCCTTCGATCTTCATGGCGTGGGTGCCGTCGTGCCCGCAGCACTCCAACGTGGTGGTTGGTTTCACACCGGGAATCTTACGAAGAAGATCCCGCGCCTTGACTCCCACCTTCTGCGCGCGTAGATGGCAGGGTACGTGGTAGGAGACCGTGGGCCCGGGTGTGCTCTTGAAGTTCGTATTGAAGCGCGACTGCTCCCGAATCGACCAGAGGTACTCCGATGGGTCGCGCACGGCATGGGAGAGCTTCTTGGCACGCTCGCGCTGCTCTCGGGGTAGCAGATCGGGATACTCGCGCCGCATCATCATGGCACACGTTGGATTGATGGCCAGTACCTTCGCACCCGATTCGACGAACGGCATGAGAATGTCCAGATTGGTAAGCGCCTGGCGCCGCGTTGTCTCCAGATCGCCCGTTTCCCAGGCGGGCATGCCGCAGCATTGAAGTCCCCGGACGCAGGCCGTCGCAACACCATTGCGGTCCATCACCTCGAGCGTATCTCTGCCGATCTGAGGCTCGCTGTTTTGAACGTAACATGTTTGAAAGAGGACGGTTTCCGGAACGTCACCCTTGGCATGGGAACGAATGCGGCCCTCCTTCTCCGCCCATCGCTCGAATGTCGTGGATGGGAACTCGGGGAGGAGTTTCTCGCGGTGGATGCCGAGCACCTTTTCCATGAACCAACGGTGGGTCCGGGAGCGGTTCATGACGTTGACCATCCCCCGACTCGCTCGCGCCATCCGGCCGACACCGTCGGGATTGGCCAAGAGCTTGTCGCGAAGGGGTCGTCTTTGCGTTCGGGAAGCGACGGCTTGGTAGCGATGGACCAGTCGTGGGAAATCGAGCTGGAACTCGTGACCTTCGCCCGGCGTATAGGGACATTGCACCTCACATAGCTTGCACTGGAAGCAAGCGTTCATGATCCGTTTGGTGTCGACGGAGTCGACCTTGTGAACGTCGCCGTCGTATCGGTTGTCTAGAAGGTCGAAGAGCGTCGGGAAACTGTCGCAATACTTGAAGCACATACGACAGCCGTGACAGATCTCGAAGGCGCGCGAGATCTCCTTGTCGAGCGCCTTCGGTTCCCAGTAATGCTCGTCCTCCGGATCGTAGCTGAGCCCGTCCGTGGGTAGGTAAGAGATACGCCGTTCGGTCATTCCTGGTGAGGCCTGGTAGAGGACGCGAGAGCGGACCCTTTACGGGCCCGCCCTTCATGGGTGCAAGTTAGCCCCGATCCGAAATTGAACCGGGGCTCGCGCAATTACCCATAGCCAGTATTTCGGATCGGGGCTAGCTTACTTTCTCGAGGAAACTCTTGAACCGACCCGCGTGAGACTTTTCCGCCTTCGCGAGCGTCTCGAACCAGTCGGCGATCTCGGAGAATCCTTCCTCGCGCGCGGTCTTGGCCATACCCGGATACATGTCGGTGTACTCGTAGGTCTCACCGGCGACCGCGGCCCTGAGGTTGTCCGCGGTGTCTCCGAAGGGAAGATCGGTGGCGGGATCGCCCACTGGCTTCAGGTAATCGAGGTGCCCGTGGGCATGTCCGGTTTCTCCTTCCGCGGTCTCCCGGAAGTTGCTGGCGATGTCGGGATAGCCCTCGATGTCCGCCATCTTGGCGAAGTAAATATAGCGGCGGTTGGCCTGTGACTCTCCAGCGAACGCTGCCTTCAGGTTCTCGTGTGTCTTGGTTCCTTTAAGCGCTTTGGCCATGCTTGGCTCCTTTCAGTCGTTGTGTCTGCATCTCGAGCAGATGCCAGTGAAACTCACCGAGTAGTCGGTTATCTTGAAACCCGTTCGGCGGGTATCCGGAATCGAAACGTTGGAGATCGCGGACGCCTCCAGATCGACCAAGGTCCCACATTGCTGGCAGACTAGGTGGTGGTGTCGCTCGGTTCTGGGATCGAAACGCACCACGGCATCGGGATGCGAGAGCTTGCGGGCGGCTCCGATGCGAACCAGGGTATCCAGCACGCGATAGACGGTCGTCCGTGAGAGCCCGGGGATGCGTTCGCGAACCGCGTCGTAGATCTGGTCGGCGGTG
>JBOGJF010000460.1:0-4331 GCA_050747785.1 Vicinamibacteria bacterium | reverse complement strand
CGCATGATCGAGCCCTTGCCGAACTGTTTCTCGATCTGACCGACCGCAATTTCGATGGCTTTCGCTCGTCCGTTCTCAGCCATGGATCTCCTTTCAGGAGCTATGCGCTAGGGCTTCTCCTGGATAGCATGAATTTCAGGCCCAACAGCTATAACCGGACCCGAGTCTCCTTATGAGGCTCGCGCCAGTATAGCCACTTCCTTGACTAGACGAAAAGAGGGCCGCCGAGCCTCCCTGGAGGAACTCACGATACCACATCTCGGGTGCCGTGTTCAATGAAACCCTCGATATGGTGTTATTCGTGCTACGCTCTCGGATGTGCCGACACCCGTTGGACATGCGCTCGGGGGGCTCGCGGCATACCTCGCCGCGCCGCCTGGAAAAAGGGCCCACAAAGATTGGACGCTACTCGGGGGAACCCTGCTCGCCGCGCTCTTACCCGATCTCGACTTGGCGATCGGCCCCTTGGCGGGGAGGAGCTATCATCATTACTTCACTCACAGCCTCGGCTTTTCGGTGCTCGTCGCCGGCATCGCTTTTTGGGCGATGCGAAGGATGGGACGCGCGTCCGCCGGACGGGACGCCCTGGTAATCGCGTCGGGCTACCTCTCCCATATCTTCTTGGATATGCTCACCAAAGACACGACGCCACCCTTCGGCGTTCAGCTCTTCTGGCCGCTCGCCGACGCCTTCCTAATCTCTCCGGTCACCGTCTTCTCGGATGTGTGGCGAGGAAGCCTCGCGGTCACCTTCGGCCTTCACAATTGGCTGGCGATGGGACGCGAACTCTTGGTTCTAGTGCCGGTGGTGGGATTGTTCTGGTGGCTTCACGGTCGCCGCGGTCAGCTGGAATAATCGTAAAAACCGCGGCCGCTCTTGCGACCTAGGTAGCCCGCGTCCACCATCTTCTTTAATAGAGGACAGGGACGGTACTTAGGATCGCCGATGCCCTCGTGCAAAACCTCCATCACGCTTAGGCAGACGTCGAGCCCGACGAAGTCGGCGAGCGTGAGGGGTCCCATGGGATGGTTCATCCCGAGTTTCATCACCGTGTCGATGGCTTCTTTATCGGCGACACCTTCCTGGAGCGCAAAGATGGCCTCGTTGATGAGGGGCATGAGAATGCGGTTGGCGACGAAACCGGGAGCGTCGTTGACCTCCACCGCGGTCTTCCCGAGCTTCTCCGCGAGCTCGCGTGTGAGCTTATACGTCTCATCCGAAGTCGCGATGCCGCGGATGACCTCCACCAGCTTCATGATCGGAACGGGGTTCATGAAATGCATGCCGATGAAGCGTTCGGCGCGCGAGGTGGTCGCGGCGAGCTTGGTGATGGAAATGGAAGAAGTGTTCGAAGCAATCACGACCTCGGGGCGCAACAACGGATCGATCTCCTGAAAGAGCTTCCTCTTGGCCTCGAAGTCTTCGATGATGGCTTCCACGACGAATTCGGCGTCCTTCAAGCCTTTGAGGTCCAAAACGGAGCGGATGCGTTTCCGGGCTCCATCCGCGACATCCGCGGGGATGGTTCCCTTGTCGACCAAGCGTTTGAGATTGCGCTCGATGGTGGCGAACCCCCGATCGACGAACTCTTTTTTCACGTCGCGGAGGTAAACGTCGAAGCCCGCCTGGGCGAAGACCTGCGCGATGCCGTTGCCCATGGTCCCGGCACCGATGACGGCGACTTTGCGAATGGGCATGCTTGTGTTTAGAGGCGTTCTACGGCCATGGCAACCCCGTTGCCGCCGCCCAGGCAGAGCGCGGCAACCCCGCGGCGGGCCTTTCGGTCCCGGAGCGCATGAATTAAGGTCGTGAGAACGCGGGCGCCACTCGCTCCAATGGGATGGCCCAGGGCGACCGCTCCCCCGTTCACGTTGAGCTTTTCGGGATCGAGCTTCAGCTCCCGGCTCACAGCACATGCTTGCACGGCGAAGGCCTCGTTGATCTCGAACAGATCCACGTCGTCGGTCTTCCATCCCGTCTTCTCTAATAGCTTCTGCACGGCCGGCACCGGGGTCATCATGACCCACTCCGGCTCGAGGCCCGATATCGCCTGGCCCACGATGCGCGCCATCGGATCGAGACGCAACCGCCGCAACTCCCTCTCGGAAACGATTAGGAGTGCCGCCGCCCCATCGTTCATTCCGGGAGCATTGCCCGCGGTGACCGTCCCATCAGGCTTGAAAACGGGCTTCAGCTTGGAGAGCGCCTCGAGCGACGTATCCTCGCGCACCGACTCATCGGTGTCGATCCGCCGCGGGTCCCCTTTTCGCTGCGGTACACTCACTGGAACGATCTCATCCTTGAACTTCCCTTCCCGGATCGCGCGCATGGCCTTCTGATGGCTACCGAAAGCGTACTCGTCCATTTGCCTCCGGCTCACATCGTACTTTTGGGCAACCCGTTCTCCCGTCATCCCCATGTGGAAATCATTGTAGACATCCCAGAGCCCGTCGTGAACGGTGGCGTCGATGAGCTCGCCAGGGCCGAGCCGCAGACCCTCGCGCACTCGCGGCGCCAGATACGGCCCGTTCGACATCGACTCCATGCCTCCCGCCACGATCAGGTGAGCGTCGCCGGCGGCGATCGCCTGTCGCGCCAACATCACCGCCTTCAAGCCCGAGCCACAGACCTTGTTGATGGTGAGGGCACCGACCGCTGGCGGCAGGCCCGCTCCGAGCGCCGCTTGTCGCGCTGGGTTCTGCCCGAGACCTGCGGAGATCACGTTCCCTAGGATCACTTCCTCGACCGCTTTCGACTCCACGCTGGCGCGAGCGATCGCTTCTTTGACCACGATCGCACCGAGCTCGGTCGCCTTGAAGTCTTTGAGCGCACCCAGGAACTTCCCGATCGGAGTCCGCACAGCACTGACAACAAAGGCGGCTTCCACTAGTTGCTCCGTCTATCCTGTGCGGCCAAATAACGGGTCGCAGTTCGCAGCATCAGGTCTTTCAGCTCGGAATCCTCGAGGCTTTCCGCGGCCTTCCGAAGCGAGTCCGAGGGCGACACGGGCTTGAGAGGCACCACGTCGGGACGCACGGGCGCCGGTATCGAAAGGGGCTTCCCGTCCTTCACGAATCGAATCCGCTTGACGGCCCGGAATCCCAGCGCCGCATTCAGGCGGGAGCGGATCTCGGCCTGGAGCTTCAGGATCATGCGGCCCCAGGCAGCGTCGGCCACCCGAACGGTGAGGACACCATCTTCGAACGAAGCCGCCGCGGAACGCGACGCCAGCTCCGTGCCGACGGCGACCGGCCACTTCAGGCCGATGAGCTCCAGGGAGTAGATACGGTCACGGCTTCTTGGGGGCAGAGCCTCTCGGATTAGATCCGCGACCGAACGGGTTCGTTTCATCTCTGCGGCCTCTGTGAGCGCCGCCCTATTATGGCATGGGCATGGCTATCTTATAGTAGAGTCTCTGACGTGATCGCGGCCCTCATCCTCGCGGCCGGGGAGTCTCGCCGCATGGGATCCCCCAAGCCACTTCTGCCGCTCGGGGACACAACGTTTCTCGAGCGGGTGCTTGGCCAATTCCTCGCTTCTCGGGCCCGCCCGGTGATCGTCGTCCTGGGCCACGAGGTGGAACGGATCCAGGGTCAGGTGCGGCTCGATGACGCGCGCGTCGTCGTCAATCCGGACTACCGCCAGGGGATGCTGTCTTCGATTCGTGCCGGGCTACGGGCGCTCGAGGGAGAGCCGGTCTCGGGCGCGCTCGTCTGCCCGGTCGATCATCCCAACGTCGGCACGCCGCTCATCGATCTCCTGATCACCTGGTTCGAGGAGACAGAGTCCCCGATTGTCGTCCCGACTCACGGGGGGCGGCGGGGACATCCCGTTCTGTTTGCGGCCCCGCTCTTCGGAGAGCTTCTGACGGCTCCCGACGCGGTCGGGGCCCGACAGGTGGTATGGGATCACGCCGACGAAGTCTTGGAGGTTCCGACCGAAGATCGGGGTATCATCATGGACATCGATACACCGGAGCAGTACGAGGATCTGAGCAGAAGGAGGAATACCCGTGGGACGCACTCTGGCTGATCTCACCCTCAAGCTTACCCGTGAGCTCTCCGCGCTCGAGGCCCGATGCTCCAAGGAAGTGGACGAGGCCGAGAAGTCACGCGACGCGGCACTCGGGAAGATCGGCTCCCTCGAGACCGCGCTCGAGCGATACCAGCAGGGATTGGCCAAGGCGAAGGACGATCAATGGAAATCGGTCCAGAAGGCCAATGAGATCCGGGATCGGGAGATACAAGCCGCCGAAGCCGCGCGACAGCCCGCGCTCCTGCGTCAAGAACGCAAGTACCAAAGCGCCCGGGCCGCGGCGCTTCGAGCAAGAG
>JBOGJF010000459.1:0-5220 GCA_050747785.1 Vicinamibacteria bacterium | reverse complement strand
GTCGCCGGCCCGACGGCGAGGAAGCATCGGAGAAGGCTTTACATCATTCTCTCGAGGATCTTCTGTGCCTGTTCCTTCGTCAAAGCCGGCTCGCGGTGGGCAATCGGTTCCCCCGAGTCCAGCACCGGCTCGAGCTGATCGAGAGTCGGCCGATCCACCTTGAGGAAGAGCCCGATGTAGATCTCGTCGCCCCAGAGGAGACCCTTCTCGCAGGCGGCCTTCCAATCGCTCGCATCGTGCCCTTCGTCCTCGAGTTTCCTCACCCGCGGCCGGAAGAAGTCGTACGTGTTGTCGTGGTTGAACGTCACGCACGGGCTGAAGATGTCGATGAGCGAAAAGCCCTTGTGCTGAATGGCTTTCTTCATGAGGTCCTGCAAGTGCTTCGCGTCACCGCTGAACCCGCGAGCCACGAACGTCGCGCCGTTCATGATGGCCGAGGTGATGGGGTTCACCGGCATCTCCACGTTACCGAAGGGCGTGCTCTTGGTCTTCATGCCGATGCTGCTGCTCGGAGATACCTGGCCGGTGGTCAACCCATAGATCTGGTTGTTCATCACCAGGTACGTGATGTCCACGTTGCGGCGCGCGGTGTGCACGAAGTGGTTGCCGCCGATACCATACCCATCACCGTCGCCGCCGGTGGCGATCACGGTCAACTTGTGATTGGCCATCTTGACGCCGGTGCCCACGGCGAGCGCCCGCCCATGCAGCGTGTGCATGCCGTAGGCGTTGAAGTATCCAGGGAAGTTGGACGAGCAGCCGATACCGCTGATGGTCACGATCTCGTGAGGCTGCAGGCCCAGTTCGGCGCAGACCTTCTGCAGGCTGGCGAGAACACTGAAGTCACCGCACCCAGGGCACCAGTCCGGATCGACTTTCCCCTTGAAGTCTTTCGGTTTCAGCTCAACGGTGGTGGTTGCAGTAGACATGCTCTCTCTCCTCCCTAGACCATGACCTCTTGAAAGGGAACATAGTGGTTCGTCTTTCCGGCCAGTTGTTCCTCAACGCCCTCGACGATGTGGTGCGGCATGAAGGGCTCTCCGTCGTACTTGCGAATGTGTCCGTCGGCGCTGAAGCCTGTCTCGCTCCGGAGGTAGCGAGCGAACTGCCCGGAGTGATTGTTCTCGACGATGATCGTCTTCTTCGCCGCGGTGAGGATCTTGGTGACGGCCTCGGTGTGGAGGGGGACGATCCATTTGATGGCCAGCTGATTCGCGCTGATGCCCTTTTCATTGAGCTGCGCCACGGCTTCTTTGATCACGCCGTAGGTCGAGCCCCAACCGATGAGGGTCACCTGGGCGTTCTTCGGGCCTTCGAGCACGGGTGCCGGGATGTCGTTCACGGCTTTCTCGATCTTGCGGGCGCGTTTTTCCACCATCTGGCGCCGCTTGTGGGGGTTGGTAAACTCGTCACTGATCAAGACCCCGCCTTCATCGTGCTCGTCGGTGGCCACCACGTGGACGTAGCCCTTGAGTCCGGGAACCGCCCTCGGTGAGATGCCGCTCTTGGTGTCCTTGTACCGCTGATAGCCGTCTCCCTCGGTGGGCTCGGTAATGAGCTCGCCGCGGTCGATCTTGGGATGCATGTTGATGGTGTCGGGATCGGCGCTGAACGTACCCTCGGAAATCAAGAGATCCGAGATCACGATGCCGGGGCACTGAGCCTTGTCGACCAGATTGAAGATTTCCGGAATGGTGTTGAAGGCATCGAGAGCGTTCTTCGGGGCGACGATGAAGCGCTGGAAGTCACCCTGGCTGGCGCCTAGCACCTGCCACAGATCGCCCTGCTCGGTTTTGGTGGGGACGCCGGTCGATGGCCCCGCCCGCTGCACGTTGATGAAAACGACCGGCACTTCCATCATGCCCGCCATGCCAACGGCCTCGGTCATCAGCGCGAAGCCGCCGCCGGACGTGGCGCACATCGCGCGGGCACCCGTATGGGCCGCGCCGATGGCCATGTTGGCGACACCGATCTCGTCTTCCACCTGGCGCACCATGATGCCCAGGTCGCGTGCGTTCGCGGCCATCCAGTGGAGAACGCCGGTCGAGGGGCTCATCGGATAGGCGCAATAGAACTTGACGCCGGCGGCGGCGCCACCCATCGCGAGGGCCTCGTTCCCGGTCCAAACCGCCAAAGGCTTTTTCCCCTCTGGCAGCGGCTCGGGAAAAGCCGTGAAGTTGGCCTTCGCATAGTCGAAACCGGCCCGGGCGACTCCGACGTTCTCGTCGATCGAGTCCTGGCCCTTTTTCTTGAACTGAAGCGTGAGGGCGTCCTCCAAGACCTTGAAATCCAGACCGAACAAGAACATGCACACTCCGAGCGCGACGGTGTTCTGGACGAGCTTGTTGCGGCTGTCGTTGCTCAATTTGTTGACCGGCATGCCGCAGAGCTCGGCGCCTTCCGCCACCTTGCCCGGTTTGAGGGAGTCACTATTAAAGATGATTCGGCTCCCCGGTCCCATCAGCTGTAGGTGGCGATCCATGGTGTCCTGATTGAGACAAAGCAGCAAGTCGAGCTTGTCCCCGTGACAGTGAATCTCTTGGTCGCTGACCCGGACGGTCAAGAAGATATGGCCGCCCCGGATGATGGACTGGTAGGCGTTGTAGGCGTTCAAATGCAGCCCGCGACGCACGAAAGTGCGCGCGAGGATGTTCCCCGGTGTGGCGATTCCCTGGCCGGCCGCTCCTCCGATTGCCAGGGCAAAGTCGAATTTCTTGGCGCTCATGAAAACTCCCGCAATTGTCAGATTATGTCACTGAGCTCCGGCCTCTCGAGGGAGGCAGAGCGCAAGTGCAAGGTCTCTGGACTCGGCCCAAGAACAAACGAGCGCCGACGCCCCGAGCCCGAACTGAAGATCTTAGCATTCTCGGCCGGGGAGGCCAAGGGGAATCGGCTCGCTCGGACGGACGGGGAGACCGGACCTAGTCCGCGTTGTCCGGGGACATTATGCGCTTTTGGGCTTGAATCGGCGAAGACTTTCCTAACCAGCGTGCTGCTTGCGGAAGGCCTCGGGCTGGATGCCGTACTTCTTCATGACATCGTAGAAGTCCTTCCGGTCTTTCTTGGCGAGCCGGGCCGCCTGGCTGATGTTGCCCTGACAGATGCGCAGCACTTGCGAGATGTACTCTTTTTCGAACTCGCGTTTTGCTTCCCTGAACGACTGGAACTTGTTCGAGGAGACTGGCACGTGAAAGAACAGATCCTCGGCGGTGATGACGTTGTTGCGCGTCAACACCATGGCCTGCTTGACCTTGTTCTTGAGCTCCCGCACGTTGCCCGGCCACTGGTAGGTCATCATCTTCTGGATGGCCGCCGGCGAGAAGCCTTCCACCGTCTTCCCAAGCTCTTTGTTGAAGTCGTTGAGGAACTGGTTGATGAGCAGCGGGATGTCCTCCTTCCGCTCGCGCAGGGGAGGAATGTGCACTGGGATGACATTCAACCGATAGAAGAGATCTTCCCGGAACGCTTTTTCGGCAATGGCCTGGATCAGATCCTTGTTGGTTGCCGCGATTACCCGCACGTCCACGCGGATGGGGCGCGTCGAGCCGATTCGCTTGAACTCGCCGTCTTGTAAGACGCGCAAGAACTTGACCTGGGTGGTGATGGGCAGCTCACCGATTTCGTCCAGAAAGAGCGTCCCACCGTGGGCCTCTTCGAAAAGACCCTTCTGATCCGTGCGGGCGTCGGTGTAGGCGCCCTTGACGTGCCCGAAGAGCTCGTTCTCGATGAGATTCTCGGGGATGGCGCCACAGTTCTCGACGACGAAGGGGCGGTCGGCGCGCTTGCCCGTATAGTGAATCGCGCGCGCGACCAGCTCCTTACCGGTGCCCGACTCGCCGTAGATGATGACCGGCACGTCGTTCTGCGCGACGATAGATATCTGCGTCAGGAGCTCCTCGATCTTGGGGCAGGTGCCGACGATGTAGTCGGACTTCCGGCGGCTCATGATCTTGGAGCGGACCTGGCGAGCCTCGGTGGAGGTGAGCTGCTTGTCGAGAGCTTTCTTGACCTTGACGACCAAGTCTTCGACGTCGAAGGGCTTGGTGAAATAGTGATAGACCCCGTCCTGCATCAGCTGCACGGCCTGGTCGACCTCACCGAATGCCGTCATCACGATGATGGGGATGTGCGGGTTGAACTGGGCCACCGCGCGCACCAGCTCGTCGCCTCCGAGCTTGGGCATCCGTACATCGGTGATGATGAGGTTGAACACTTCCTTGCGGATGAGGTCGAGCCCCTCTTCCCCGTTCGGCGCGGTCTGAACGGCATAGCCCTCGCGCTCGAGACGCTGCCGGAGCAGGCGCTGCATGCTCGCATCGTCATCCACAACAAGGACTTGCGATCCAGTAGGCTCGTTCATTGCAACGGCTCCGTTGGCTGCTGTTTTGGGGGTGTGGGGAAAATTATACATTACTTGGCTCTCCAATGGAAACAGATGTCAGGTCCTTGGGGCGGGGCCCCGGTACATCGGCTGGCTTTCGCGAGCCGTACCGGAGCCGTTCGGAGAGGCCATGTCTCCAGAGCAGAGTGAGGCCTCGCCGAATCGACGGCCATTGGTTGGGATGGGGCTGTCCTGCCGTGCGAGTGCAAAGGCTCTCCCGAGTCAGTGCTAGCCCGTCGAGGATTCCGGGGGTCCATGCCAGGCGGTCCCAGGGTGATCCGAAAACGGATTCGCAGGCTGGGCTCAGAAGAGCTTCGGGTTGGAGCTCCTCGGCCCGCTTTCGTTGCCGAAGAGAAACGAGAGGCTCGAGCGTTGCTAGGGCTTTTTGGATCGGTTCGGTTGGGAACAGGCGATGGCAGAGCGAGAGGCCTCCGAAGACCAGGGGGGCCATCCTCCGCGAGTAGGCGCGCTCGAAGAAACGGGCCCAGCGAAGGTCCGCTCGCAGGGACAGCAGGTACGCATCGCAAGCGTTGACCGCCGACTGTCGGAGACCGTGCTGGAAGCTTCCGTGAAGGCACAGGTGAAACAAGTGATCCTCGGGCGCGAGAGTACGGGTCGGAAGGTGAACGCTCGGGATCGATTGCTCGAAGAGAGACTCGAGATCGACGCCTAGATAGTCCGGGCAGCTCGTCAAGCTCGTATGGATCTCCAAGTAGGTGCCGGATTGTTGATGCCGGAGCGAGCGCGCATGGTCGGTGGTTTGATGAGCTCGATAACCGAGCTCATCCGCCACGTCGGAAAAGAACTCCAGATCGTCGCCCTGCACCATGATATCCAGG